>CAZYEA010000013.1:35273-36592 GCA_964646485.1 uncultured Acidobacteriota bacterium | reverse complement strand
CTCCTCGTGGAACTCGCGCAGAAAGAAGGCGCCGAGGTCGTGGTTCGCGGGGTGCGGGGCGGCGCCGATCTCGAGTACGAGACGGTGATGGCACGGATGAACGCGCATCTCAAGCCCGGACTCGACACCGTGTTCCTTCCTTCCTCTCCGCACCTCACCCACATCGCTTCGCGCCTGGTCCGCGAGATCGCCTACCTGGGCGGCTCGGTGCAGGGCCTCGTCTCCGAAAAGGTGGCCCTCGCGGTCGAGACCCGGGCCGAGGAGAAACGCGCCGAGAACGCCTTTGCCCCGAGGAGCAGCGCCGAATGAAATCGAAGCCCCACCTCCTTCATCTCTCGTCCCGGGTCGAGTCGGTGGCGGTCTCGCCCACCGTGGCCACGGCCGCGCGAGCCACCCTGCTCCGCACCATGGGCCGGGACATCCTCGACTTTTCCGTGGGCGAGCCGGATCAGGGCACGCCCGAGAGGATCAAGCGCGCGGCCTCGGACGCCATGGCCCGCGGGGAGACGAAGTACGTGCCTTCTCTCGGCATTCCCGCCCTGCGCAAGGCGGTGGCCGACCGGTATCGCGCCGATGACGGTGTGACCTTCGACCCCACCGAAGTGGCTATCACCCTCGGAGGCAAACAGGCGTACGCCCTCGCCTGCGAGGCGGTTCTCGATCCGGGCGATGAAGTCGTGATTCCGACGCCCTTTTGGCCGACCTTCTCCGAGGCGCCGCGGCTGTTCGGCGGCGTCCCGGTTTTCGCACCGCTCGACGGCGAGGCCGGATTCGCGTTCGATCCCGAGCGGATCCTGAAGAAGGTGCGGCGGAAGACCCGTCTCCTCGTGATCAATTCGCCTTCGAACCCCACGGGAGCGGTGGTCTCCGAGAAGGCGCTCATCGAGCTCGCCCGCGGGCTCAAGGCCCGGGCCAAGGATGCGTTCCTCCTTTATGACGACACCTACGCCCGGATGCGCTTCGTGGAAGGTCATCCGAGAATGCTCGCCCGGGTGCGGGAGATCCTCGGCGATCAGTTGATGATCGCGGGCACGGCTTCGAAGACCTACTGCATGACCGGTTGGAGGATCGGCTGGCTCCTCGCGCCGCGCGCGGTGATCAACGGGGTGTCGGCGCTCATTTCGCACCAGACCCAGTGCGCCGCGTCCTTCGCTCAATTCGGCGCGGTGGAAGCGCTCACCGGTCCCCAGGATTTCGTGGGCGAACTGGTCGACGAATACCGGATGCGGCGGGACATCGTGGTGGCCGAGCTCAATGAGATCCCCGGACTCTCCTGTCGGGTTCCGGCCGGCGCCTTCTACGCCTTCCCCGACATCCGC
>CAZYEA010000013.1:9916-35263 GCA_964646485.1 uncultured Acidobacteriota bacterium | reverse complement strand
ATCCGCCGGCTGCTGGGAAAGTCCGTCCCCGATGCTTTGACCTTCGCTGCCCGCCTTCTCGATGAACACGGTGTGGCGGTGGTGGCGGGGGAGGGCTTCGGGTGTTCCGGCTATATCCGGATTTCCTTCGCCCGCTCGCAGGACGAACTGCGTCGCGGCCTCGCCGCGATTCGGAAATTCGTCGAGTCTCTGGCCTATGAGCCGAAAGTGATGGAAGAGGCTCTGCCCATTCTCCGCAGACGGGCCAAGGCGCGTCGATGATCGGCTTTGAGGACGGGTCGCTCGCGGTCCTCTATCTCAACGAGCCCAAGGAAAAGATCTGGGGCCTTGTGATCTCGGTCTCTGCGGCCGGCGTGGTGATGCGCGGCCTGCGCCTCGACTCCTTCGAAGACTGGATGCGGCAGGAGGCGAGGCGGGAAGAAGAACTCCTCGGCCTCGTCACCGCTTTCTATCCCCTGCCCCGCATCGAAAGGCTCGAGGAAGACCGCTCGGTGGGGTCGGTCGTGAGCTATGCCCAGCGCTTCGAGCAAGCGGTCGGCCGCACCGTCCAGGACGCGATCGCGGCGAGAGCCACGGAGAGAGAAGCCAAACCCGCCGGCAAGGCCGGCGGTTTGCTCCACTGATTCACGGCAAGGCGACCCCTGGCCGAAAGGCCCGGAGCCTTCGGCTCGACTCAGTTCTTCCGACCCACCGCCACCCGGGTCATGGCGACATTCCCAAACGCGTCCGTCGCGCGGATGACGATCGCGGAGGGCGCCCCCTCGAGTCGGAATTCGAACGCCTCCTCGCGTGAGTCGGCGAGTCCGTCCAGCGGCGCCATGTCCGCCCAGGTTCCGGCCTCCTTCGCCCATTCGGCCTTGCGGATTGCGTTCATGCCATCGGTCACCACCACCTTCACGAGTCCTCCGTTCACGGTTGCGTTGATGGTCGGAGGATCGTTGTCCACGTCGAAGACCTCGGTGTCTTTCTCGTACGAGAGGCCACGGCCTTCGAGGTTCGAACCCTGGTCGCGCGCGATCACGCGCAGCACGTAACGGCCGGAGGGAACGGTGGCGGTGTCCCAGGTGAACACCGGATCCTCGAGGCCGTCACGGAGCTTCGTGAACGACGTTGCCGCTTCCGGCCGGTAGAGGACGTCGTACTTCAGGGAGTCGCCATTGGCGTCTTCGGCCCGCCAGGTGAGAGTGCGGAGGGAGCGGAAGAAGACCTTGCGGCCGAGGCTCGCCGAATCGGTCGAACGGCCGCCGCTCGCGGCTCCGGGCTTGATCTCCGGCGATCCGCTGTCGAGGCCCGCGATGTCCGCTTCCCCGGACCCTCCTCCGCCGCTCTTCTGGAAGGCATCGCCCGCCGGATAAAGGGTCAGGTCGCGCAGCAGGGGACGGATGTTGCGCTGGACGTAGGCGAGCTGAAGCCAGGAGAGGGCGGGATTCTCGGAGGCGCCGCTCAAGGTGGCGCGAATCTGCGCGAAGCGCGCCTGGGGCGAGCGCGCGGGTGCTTTGCCCGCGGTGACCGGCTCCCAGTTGCTCCAGGTGGTATCGGGCACTGAGGCGTTTCCCGTGCGGATCTCGTAGGCGACCGCCGCGGAGGTGAGGCTCGCGTCGAGAGCGCCCACCTGGGCGACGTTGTCGAAGTCCCGGGCCGACGAGGTGAACGTTCCCTTCGACTCGCGACGGGTGGAGAGGTAGGAGAGCTTTCCCGGGTTCGAGGAAGCGATGGCCATCTCTCCCGCGGGTGTGGTCGCGGCGGCGGTGAGCTGCTCCTGGGGCATGGTCCTCACCAGGGTGTGAGTGCGATCGTCGCGAACCTCATAGACCCGGCCTTTCGAGCCGGTGCCGAACAGCACCGCGTCTCCCCGCTTGAAGAGGAAGAAGGGAGATTCGTCGCCGCTCCACAGCTGATCGGCGTCCCCGAGGGCGGTCACGAGATAGATGGCCCCGCGCGCCGGCCCGCTGCCTCCGCGAGGCGCCTCCTGAGGGCGTGCCGGTCCGGAGGGGAAGGCGAACACTTCGATGGAGGTGGATGCGGTCGCCGCCCCCTCGGGACCGGGCGAGGGAGCGGGGGAGGGCGAGGGAGTGGGGCGCGGGACCGGGATCTCCGAACGTCCATCGACGAGAGCCACGTACGCCGAGCCGTTTGGAAGGGGAAGAATGGCCTTCACCTCGCGGTAGTTCGAGTCGTACAGCACGCGCACGTTGTCTTTCCCATCGATCGCGTACACCAGGCCCGAGGGTGAACTGCCCGCGAACACCCCGCCCGAGGGAGCGACCGCGAGCGAAGTGACATGCGCATCCTGACTGGTCAGGATCGAGGTGCCCTGGCCTTTCGAGTCGACCCGGTAGATCTTGCCCTCGCCCCCGGTGGCGACCCAGAGCCGTCCTTGCCCATCGAAGGCGAGAGCCCAGATGTAACGCTCGTCGGGGTCGAAGAAGACCGAGCTCTTGCCCGACTTATCGATGGCGTAGACCTTGCCTTCCGGATTGGTGGCGGCGAAGAGGCGGCCGTCCGGCCCCATCACCAGCGCCTGGACCTCGGGCTCGGCCGCGTCGAAGAAGGTCTGGGTGGTGCGCCCCTCGACCTTGAAGATCCTGCCGTCGTTGCCGGTGCCGGCGTACAGCACGCCCTGGCCATCCACGGCCAGCGCCCACACCACGGGGGCGCCGAGGTCGGGTCCGGCGGTCACCGCGGGCGCCAGCGACAAGCGCCCCGACGAATCCACGGAGAGTCCCTCGATCTCACCGTCGAGAAAATCCCGCATGGAGGAGAGCTTCAAAAACTGCGGCTGAACCGCGAAGGCCTGGGCCCCGAGCAGGGCGAGAAGAAGGGAGGCTCGAATTGTGGAGGGCATGAAGTCCTTGTGTTTAGCGCTCAATCTGAAGGGCGAGGAAACGCGAGCCCTTGACGGAATAATCGACGGCTTTCTCGCCGTCCCACACCACCGTGGTCGCGGTGCGCACCACCGGTTCGCCGCCCTCGCTCGCCCCGAGGACCTGCATCATCGAAGGGGGCAGGCCGGGAAGGAGCGTGCCCGAAACCGCCGCACCCTCTTCGAAGCGCTGTAGGCGCACATAGACCTGGGTGCTCTTGCGGATCGAGTTCACCGCGCGCACGATCTGATCGAGGTTCTTCGGCACGAAGGCCTGGCGCATCTCTCGCTGCTCGGCCTGGGAGAGTCCCTGGCCGTCCGACACGAAGATCACGTAGCGTCCCGGCGGCACCCCGGCCGGAACCTCGAGCGGAATCGGCACCACCACTTCCTCGCCGCGGAAGGTGCGGAGCGCCACTTTCATGGGAACGGTGGCGCCCGGGCGCACCGGCCCGTCGCGCTCGAGCCAGGCGCGGTCGATGGTGGCCGTCTCCTGCGCCTCCTTGGCGGTCAGGTTGACCGTGACCGAGTCGAGGCTCACCCTTCGGAACTCGTTGTTCATGACGAAGGAGATGGCGGCACCCACGAGACCCGCGGCCATGGCGCCCGGCTGTCCGTCCGCGAACTGATCCTGAAGGCGGAGGGAAGGGATGCTGGTGAAGTTCACGGTGGCGTCGAGGGTGACGGTCGAGGGCCCGGCCACCCGCTCCTGGCCCTGCAGAACCGAGAGCACGCTCGCGTACACGGTCAGAGGGGTGAACAGATCATCCTGCACGACCGAAAAGGAATAGTCGAGTTTCATGCCCGGGCGGTTCTGCAAGGACACCTTGACCGGGATCATCCGCGGCCCGGGGCCGAGCTTTCCCGAGATGCCGGTGGCGCGGTCCTGCTGGAAGCGGCCGATGGTGTCGTGGGCGCTCGCGATCTTGAACGATTGATTGAGGCTCGGGAAGACGTCGTACACCCAGGCCCGTCGCATGGGGAAGTCGATGGGCCCGATGCCGAAGAAGGGGTGGCCGAACGCGTACACCGCGTCTTTGTCGATGTGGGTGACCGTGCCCGTGGCCGAGAAATCGAAGTCGCCCTGGATGAGCGAGACTGAAACCGGCCCGCCCGCCTCGAGGGGAGGCAGGGGTCCGGGCGCCTTGCCCTTCGCGGGCACCTGCAACGGGGCGAAGCCCATCTTCGAGAAGAGCCCCTTGGCCACGTCGAAGGCCGAAGTCGTCAGACCCGAGACCGAAAGGGGAATGGGCAGAGGCGAGAGCCCGGCCACCCCGGCCGAGGCCTGCGACTTCGTGCCCAGCGCGTCGAGAGCGTCGGTGAATTTCGTGACGAGCGAGCGCGGGTCGATGGGAAGGGGCAGGGAGGACATGCGCAGGGAAACCGGCCGGATCGCCGCCTCGCCTGGTGAGGTGGAGGCGCGGAGCATGATGTCGTCGAGACGCGAAAAGCCGGTCATTTCGACATAGGGCGTGATCCCCGCGATCGCCTCTTTGGAGAAGGCGAAACCGAACGCGACCGCGCCGAGGAGCTTGCCGTCGATGTAGACGGGCGATCCGCTCATGCCCGCGATGACCCCGGTGTTGGCGAGGGGACCACCGGTGAGTCTCGCCATCACCATGGTCTGCTTGGGCGCCGAGTTTTCGAGCGCGCCGATGATTTCGACGTCGAAGGTCTCCATCTTCTGGTTGGCGAAAACGGTGCGACCGATTCCGTGCATCCCGGGCTTGACGTCTTCGAGGGGGAAGAGGGCGATGTCCGAGGGGATCCTCGCGAGGGCGCCCGGGACCGGGGGCGCGGGGACCGGCGCCGCCTGCTCGAAAGCGGCGGGGGCCCCGAGGGCGAGGACAAATAGCCCGGCTGCGAATCTCAACATCCTTGCATTCTCCTACACGCCCGCGTTCGCGCGCACCGCCTGCCTGCGGTTGGTTTCGGTATCCTGAGGCCTGAAACCCCCGGGAGAGAAGAAATGCATACAAGGCGCGGACATTGGGCGGTCGTGATTTTCGCTCTGCTCAGTTTGGACGCACGCCCCGCGTTTTCGGCTCAATCCTCGGCGGCGGCGCCGCTCGAGGGCCTGCGCAGCCCGAACCCGAGTGTCAGGAAGAAGGCGGTTTCCGATCTCTCCAAGTCGAAGCGGCCCGATGCGCTTCCGAGGCTGGTCGAGCTGGTTCGAGACCCTGACCTCGACGTGCGGCTCGCCGTCCTGCGCGCTCTCGCTTCACTGCGCGATCTCGCGGGGGTGCCGTCGATGGTGGTCTTCATGGGGGATGGCCAGGCGCGGGTGAGATCCGAGGCCATCGACGGAGCGGTCGAGATCTACACCCACCGCGACCGGCCCGGCATGTCCCGTTTTCTCTCCATCTTCTCGGATGGCCGGGACAAGCCGGAGCCGCTCCTGGTGGCCGCGGTGGATCTGGACGTCTATCGCTCGCTCGCCCGCCTCTTGAAGGATTCCGACATGGGGGTGAGGGAGTCCGCGGCCGAGGCCATCGGCATCCTCGGCGGCACCGAGGTGGCGGTGGACCTGGTGACGGCTCTCGGTGACGCCGTGCCCGCGGTGCGCGCGGCCGCGGTGACCGCGATCGTGAAGGTCGGGACCTCCGCGGATGGCGAGGCGCTGGTTCCTCTGGTGAAGGACTCCTCGACCACCGTTCGCCGCCGGGCTCTCGCGGGTCTCGGCCGCTTGAGGGTCACGGACGCGGCCGCAGACCTCCGGAAAGTCTTCGAGGCCAATCAGGATTCGGAGGACGGAATTCTCGCCCTCACCTCACTCGCCCAGATCGCCCTGCCCCAGGATCGCTCGCTCTTTCAGCGCCTGGCCCTGCAGGCCGACCCCCGGCGTCGTCGCCCCAGCATCGAAGGACTGGCGCGGCTCGCCGACAAGGGGAACGAAGCTCGCTTCAAGCGCGATTTCCAGCGCGAGAAAAACGACGAACTCCGCTCGGCCTACGCCTTCGCCATCTTCCTGTTCGGCGACCGCCCCTTCCTCGATACCGTGGTGCTGGGACTCGCGGGCTCGAAGGACCGGGCCCGGCAATCCCGAGGCTATCTCGAGGAAATCGGCGCGCGCGGCCTGCCGGACGTGCTCGACTACCTGCGCGAGTCCGACGCGCGCATACGGGCGGGGCTGTGCGACGCCCTCTCCACCGCCGGAGTCGCCGACGCCGCGCCCGCGATCGAGCCGCTCGCCCGGGACAAGGATCAGCAGGTCGCGGCGAGCGCCGCCCGCGCCCTCGCCATTCTGCGCCGGCCCCGCTAGCCGGGGCGCGGGGTCAACGGCCTACTGCGGTGTGCGCCCGTACCCGCTCGCGTCGATGAAGATGAGGCCCTGCTCGCGCGTTCCGCCCGGATTCTCGAACTTCACGATGCGTTCGCCGCCGATGGTCAGGCGATCGGCGGACACGCCGCCCGTGGGGGTATCGAGGAGGTAGGGGTCGACCGCGTACACGCGGTAGGGCTCAGTGCCCGGATAGTTGATGGGGACGTCTTGAAGGGTGGCCGTCCAGGTATGCGCCGCGGTCTGTTGCAGGGTGGCGAAGGCGCCGAGCGGCATCCAACTCGCGTAGAAGGCCACGGGGCCGCCGCACCGCGTTCCGGGAGGCACGCAGCCAAAGGGCTGCAGGTAGACGATCGAGACCGAGACGGTCTGGGGAAGGCGGATCGGGGGCGGATCCTCCGGCCCCACGGTGTGGAAATCGTAGCAGCCGGGGAGAGCCAGAGAGAGGGCCAGGATCCCGAAGTGCGCGAGTCTCATCCTTCAAAAGATCGTAACAGGAAAAGCCCGCTCCCCAACTAAACTCATCGGCTCAGGGGCCCCTTCCATTGACTGAACTTCCCTCGCGATCGCTGTCGGATCTCTCCCCTGAAGGCGGAGCCGCGATGAGAGGTGAGGGGTCGCTGGATACGGGCTCGGGTTCTTCGGCCGCGATCTCCGGCCCGAGAGCGAGTTCTCTTCAACTCGCCCGCCGGCTGCTCGCCTACGCGAAGCCCTATCGAACGCTTCTCTTTCTCGGCTGGCTCGCGACCGTTCTGTACGGACTGTCGAACGCGGCGCTCGTGTACATGATCAAGCTCATCTTCGACGATGTGCTGATCCACCCCATCCGCTTTCGCGAGGTGGCGATCGCCATCGTCAGTCTCTACGCGATCAAGGGACTGGGCGCCTACTTCTCGACCACCCTGCTCTCCGAGGCCGGTCAAAAAGCGGTGTTCGATCTGCGCCGCGCGGTCTACTCGCACATCCTCGATCAGTCGTTCGACTTCTTCGCCAAACGCACCACCGGCTCCCTGATGAGCCACCTCACCAACGACATCGAACGCATTCAGGCCGCCCTCGGCGAGATCGCGGGCGACCTCCTGAAGGAGGGCCTCACCGTGGTGGGCCTGGTCCTGCTTCTCTTCTACCACGACTGGCGCCTGGCCCTGATCGCGCTCGTGCTCATGCCTCTCGCCTTCACCCCCCTGATCCAGCTGGGCCGGCGGCTGCGCTCATCGAACGAGAGTTCGATGCGAAGGTGGAAGGACATCGCGAACATCCTCCAGGAGACCTTCTCCGGATTCCGGGTGGTGAAGGCCTTCGGCATGGAGGCCTTCGAAAAGGCCCGCTTCGAAAAGGCGCTCGAGCGGCTGCAGGGCGTGACCCTCCGAATGACCCGCACCACGGCCTTCCTGCCCCCCTTCATGGAGGCGGTGGGCGGGGTGTCCGTGGTGGTGGTGCTCGGATACGGCACCTGGGCGATCTCGAAGGGGCACATGACCGTCGGCTCGTTCACGTCCTTCCTTGCCGGCCTCTTCGCGCTCTACACCCCGATCAAGCGCCTTTCCAAGGTGAACGCGGCGCTGCAGGGAGCCTTCGCCGCCGGCGAGCGGGCCTTCGCCCTCCTCGACACCCATCATGAGATCAGGGATTCCCCGACGGCCACGACCCTGGCGCCGTTTACGGACCTCGTGGAGTACCACAACGTTTCCTTCCAATACGACCGGGCGTCGGGACCGGTGCTCTCGGGCGCCTCGCTGAAAGCGCGCAAGGGCGAGATCGTCGCCATCGTGGGCATGAGCGGGTCCGGGAAGACGTCGCTCCTGAACCTCCTGCCCCGCTTCTACAACGTCACCGGCGGCTCGATCACCATCGACGGGGTCGACATCCGCGGCGTGACCCTCGAGAGTCTGCGCCGGCAGATCGGCCTCGTGAAGCAGGAGACCATTCTCTTCAACGACACCGTGCGCGCGAACATCGCCTATGGACTGTCCGGGGTCGAGGGGGCGCTCGTCGAAAGCGCGGCGCGCGCCGCCTTCGCCCACGACTTCATCCTCGACCTCCCGCGGCGCTACGACACCGTCATCGGAGAGAAAGGGTCGCGCCTCTCCGGGGGACAGAAACAGCGCATCGCCATTGCCCGGGCCCTCCTGAAAGACCCCCCCATCCTCCTCCTCGACGAAGCCACCTCGGCTCTCGACCCCGAGTCCGAGAACCTGGGGCAACAGGCTCTGTTCAACCTGATGAAAGGCCGGACCACCCTGGTGGTGGCGCACCGCCTCGCCACCGTGCGTCGCGCCGACCGCATCCTGGTCCTCGAGAAGGGGGAGATTCGCGAAGAGGGGACCCACGACGAACTGCTCGCGAAGAACGGGGTTTATGCGCGTCTGCACGACCTCCAGTTCCGGGCGGACCCGGCGGTATGAGGGAGCCCCTGCTCATCGTCATCGCCGCGCCCTCGGGGGGCGGCAAGTCGACCGTGCTCAAACGCGTCTTCGCCGAAGTGCAGGGCCTTCTTTTCTCCATCTCCCACACCACGCGCCCGCCGCGAAAGGGCGAGGAAAACGGCCGGGAATATTTCTTCGTCGACCGTGAGCGGTTTCGCTCCCTCATCGCCCAGAACGCTTTCCTGGAGTGGGCGGAGGTGCACGGCAATCTCTACGGCACCTCCCGCGGGGAACTCGAGCGGGCTCGGGCGCTCTCCCGGGATCTCGTCCTCGACATCGACGTGCAGGGAGCCGCCCAGGTGGTGACCTCACATCCGGGCGCTCTGACCATCTTCCTGAAACCCCCCTCGGCCGAGGTCCTCGAGGCCAGGCTCAAGGGTCGCGGCACCGACTCGCCCGCGTCCCTGGCGGTCCGGCTCTACAACGCGAAGGTCGAGCTGGCCCGGGCGGGGGAGTTCCAGCACGTGGTGGTGAACGACGATCTGGACACCGCGGTGCGCGAGGTTAGAGAGATCATCCTGAGCGCCCGGGGGGCCCGGACGGGCGCTTAGGCCACACGCCTCGATCCGCTATACTTCGCGTTCGCCTCCGAAACGGGCTCACCCTGCGACTCCTCGTCAGGGTTCCCCGCTGAAAGAACCAATTGCCAAAGAGCTTTATCAACGACAGGCCCATGAAGCACCTCATTCTCCCCAAAGAAATCGACAGCAAGTTCCGCTTCATCATCGTGGCCGCCCAGCGTGCGAAGCAGCTGCAGGCGGGAGCGAAGCCCCGCGTGCTCACCACCAGCTACAAGCCCACCCGGGTCGCCATTGAAGAAGTGCTGGCGGGCGCCGTCTCCTGGGAGATGAAGGCCGAAGTTCCGCGCGTCACCAATATCGACTGAGTCGCTTGGCCAGCATCCTCCTCGGCGTCACGGGTGGAATCGCTGCCTACAAAGCCTGCGAGGTCCTGAGGCTTTTCGACAAGGCGGGCCACCGCGTCCGGGTCGTGATGACCCGGACCGCGACCGAGTTCGTCGGACCTCTGACCTTCGAAACCCTCTCGAAGGCTCCCGTTCTCACCGACGCCCGGCCCCTGGGCGAGAACGGTTCGATCCTCCACATCGAATACGCGGACGAAGCCGATGTCTTCGTGATCGCGCCCTGCACCGCGAACGTGATCGCGAAGCTCGCGCGGGGCGTCGCCGATGACGCGCTTTCGACCACGGCACTTGCCTTCCGAGGCCCCGTCCTGATCGCCCCGGCCATGAACGTCAACATGTGGAACAGCGCGCCCGTCCGCGCGAACCTCGAGGCCCTGCGCGCCCGCGGCGTTCACGTGGTCGAGCCTTCGAGCGGCGACCTCGCCTGCGGATGGGTGGGGGAGGGGCGGCTCGCGGAGCCCCCGGAGATCGTCGAAGCGGTCATGAAGATCCTCGATGCCCACAAGGACCTCGCGCGATTTCGTGTTCTCATCAGCGCCGGTCCCACGATCGAGAAGCTCGACCCGGTTCGGTTCATCTCCAATCGCTCTTCCGGAAAGATGGGCTACGCGATCGCGGAGGCGGCGCGCGCCCGCGGCGCCTCGGTGACCCTGGTATCGGGGCCGGTCGCCCTCGGCCCGCCCTCAGGAGTCGAGGTCGTCTCCGTCGAGTCCGCCGCGGAGATGCAGGCAGCTCTCGTCGAACGCGCGGCCGCCGCCGACGTCATCATCATGGCCGCCGCCGTCGCCGACTACCGCGCGGCCGCCCCGGTGGACCGGAAGATCAAGAAGGACGCGGACGAACTCCAGGTCTCCCTGGAGCGGAATCCGGACATCCTTCTTGGCCTGGGCCGGGCCAAGCCCAAGGGCCAGGTCCTCGTTGGTTTTGCCGCGGAGACGAACGACGTGATCGCCTACGCCCAGGACAAGCTGAAGCGGAAGAACGCCGATCTCTTCGTGGCGAACGACGTGTCCCGCGCGGACATCGGCTTCTCAGCCGACTCGAACGAAGTGCATCTCCTCTTCGCGGACGGCCGGGTGAGAAAGGTCGACAAGGCGCCGAAGAAGCGAATCGCCGACGAAATCCTCGATGCGGTGAAGGGGATTCATGACTCGTAAGGGCGAGGTTTCGGCCGCCCCAGCAGGTAGACTACGCACGTCATGTCGATCAATCGCAAGCTGATTCGTCCCGAACTGACCGCGGCCCGTCAGGCCGTGTCGGCCAGCCGCAAGAAGGCGCCGCCCGTGGACACCGCGGCCGAGGCCTTCTACTACGTCAAGCAAATGGCGGGGAAGACGCCCATGGTGGTGGTGACCATGGACAACGAGCGTCTGGAAGGCGTGATCGAGTGGTACGACGAAAGCGCCATCAAGCTCCACCGTCGGGGCGCTCCCAACCTTCTCCTCATGAAGCACGCCATCAAGTACATGCACAAAGAGGGCGACATGGGGACGCTCGACGAGACTCCCGAAGAGTAACTGCTTGTTTCCCTGGTTCGCCGGCCTGGCCGGCCTTCTGATGCCCGGCGCCGGTCACGCACTCGCGAAGTGCCGTGGCCGCGCCGCCGTGTACTTCGTGTGCACCCTCGGCCTGTTCTGCTTCGGCATCTTGTACGGGGCGCGCCTGCAGTTTCACATCGGCTTCGACGATCCGCTCGCCGTGGTGCGCAGCACCGCCCAGGTGGTGGTGGGCGCGCCCTACTTCCTGGCGCGCCTCCTGGACCTGGGCCAGGACCCGAACCTCATCACCCGCGGCACCTTCGAATACGGCAGCACCTTCACCGAGGTCGCGGGCCTGCTGAACATCCTCGTGGCCTTAGACGCCTTCGACATCGCGGCGGGCCGGAAGAAGTAGCGGATGGCCATCCTCGAGTCTCACCTCGTCGCCCTCATCCTCTTCTCCGGGTTCACTTCGGCGGCCATGGGCACGCTCTCCGAGAACACGCCGCGCGAACGCGCGATCTCGGCGGTGAAGATGTTCGCGGCCTTCGTCGGCTCCACCATCGTGGGGTCGTGGATCATGCACTTCGTTCGCTGACTTCCGAAGCGGCCATGAAGGATCTGCGCGTCGCGGTCGTCCCCGGCGACGGCATTGGCGTCGAGGTCATCCGCGAGGCGTGCACGGTTCTCGAGACCGTGGCCAGGGGATCGGGCGCGACTCTGACTCTGCGCCGCTTCGACTGGAGCGCTGAGGTCTACCTGGCCACGGGCGTCACCCTGCCGAAAGACGGCCTGCAGATGCTGGCCGAGAACTTCGACGCCATTCTCCTCGGGGCCATGGGCGACCCGCGCGTGCCCGACAACCGCCACGCGGTGGACATCCTGCTCGGGATGCGCTTTGGCCTCGACCTCTACGTGAACCATCGGCCGGTGAAGCTTCTCGATCCGCGCCTGTGCCCCCTCAAGGGGGTGGAGCCCCGGGACGTGGACTTCGTGGTGTTCCGCGAGAACACCGAGGGCCTGTACGTGATGATGGGCGGGAATTTCAAGAAGGGCACGGGCGACGAAGTCGCGACCGACATCGATCTCAACACCCGCAAGGGGGTCGAGCGGATCATCCGCCACGCCTTCGAGTTCGCCCGCGCCATGGGGCGGAAGAAGCTCGTGATGTCGGACAAGTCGAATGTCCTCATCCACGCGCACGACCTCTGGCAGCGCGTGTTCCGGGAGGTGAAGGCCGAGTTCCCGGAGATCGCCGCCAGTCACATGTACGTGGACAACCTCGCCCTTCAACTCGTGCGCGATCCGAAGCAGTTCGAGGTGATCGTCACCTCCAACATGTTCGGCGACATCGTCACCGACGTGGCGGCCGGCCTGCAGGGCGGTCTCGGGATGGCGGCTTCCGGCAACATCCATCCCGGGAAGGTCTCCCTCTTCGAACCCGTTCACGGATCGTCGCCGCCGATCGCGGGGAAGAACATCGCGAACCCCATCGGCGCCATCGCGACCGCGTCGCTGATGCTCGATCACCTCGGCTGGAAGGAAGAAGCGGCGAGGATCGACAAGGCGATCGCGGCGACGGTGCAGGCGGGGGAGACCACCGCCGACATCGGCGGGAGTCTTGGGACCCGGGAATCCGCCGCCGCGCTTCTGCGCCGACTCCAGGGCTGAGCGCGACCTCCCGCGGTCCGCGACCGCCGATCCCCGAGGTCTCCGTGCGCGCGCCGCCCTCCACCGCAGGGTGAGGCTGGCGTTTTGACCTGGACCGGCGGCCGCGCTGTAATTCACTCCGTGGACCGCTTGCAGCTGATGGCCTTCACGGAAGCCGAACTCGCGACAACAGACGGGACGGCTGGAGATCGTCGCCGCCGTTCGGATCTCGTATGGTAGAGGCGGGACGGCGGGGCGTGGCCCCAGGCTCGGTTCACGGCCGCCGGGCGTGGCTCATCACGACCGCCATGGGGGCGCTCACAGGCCTGCTCGTGGCGAGCGCGGGGATCAGCGGGGGACAGGGCCGCCGGCAGAGGCAGCGTCGCCCGCCGTCCGCGAGCCCGCCGCCCACGAGCGTGCCTCGCGTGGCCTTCGGATGGAAACCGTACGCGGTGTTCGGTGGATTGGGAGCCCTGGTTGGGTTCGTGGCCTTCCCTCTCGGTCGCCTCGCAGGCTCGCGGATCGCCGTGCTCACGCGTCGCCGTGAGCAGACGCTGGTGCAGCAGGCAGTGGATCTGGTGGCGGTCCTGCTCGGCGGGGCACTCGTCCTCATCGCGATGGTGGCGGCATTCGTCGGCCTGTTCTGTCTTGGCCTGAGCCTGGTTGAATGATCGACGGGAGGCGAAGGCGCGGTCGAAGCCGCCCCATGCGGAGGCGGCGTGTAGCATCGCCGCCATGCCCGATTCGACCGTTCGCCTGACGCCCGGCAAGCGCGTTCTCTTCCTCACCAAGGACCCCGAGACCGTCCGGAAGCAACTCCGCGGCGAGCTGAACCTCCAGATGAAGGACCTCGCGGTCGATGACCTGATGGACGACATCAACACCGACGCCATGGCGCCCGCGTGGGCCTGCTTCGACTATCGGCCCGACGCCCAGGCCCGCAGCGCTTACGCCGGGATCACCATCAACGGGGAACGGTTGTTCTGGGACGGCGCGCTCATCGAGGGCAACTTCGAGGTCATCGTCTCGGGGAAGCGCAAGGGCGTCGGTTCGTCGCGCGAGCAGGCGGTGCAGGCCGAGAAGTACGCGGGCATACGCATCGCCATCGCGGATGGCTTCGCCCCCATCCACGCCCGCAACAACATCAACTCCGGCGTCCTGATGGCGGGCCACGATGTGCTGCTTCGGCTGCAGGCGGGCGAGGCCGTGCCTTTCGACGCCTTCACCACCGACCGCGATCCGGTGACGCAGCAGATCATCCGGTCCGGCGGCCTCTTCGCGTTCACGCGCGCGGTCGAAAAGGGCGAGGCCAGGGTTCCTCCCGTGACCACGCCCACGCGACCGATGACCATCGCCGAGAAGATCCTGCTCTCCCGCGTGGTGAACGAACCGAAGCCCGCGGCTCTCAAGCCCGGCGACGCGGTGGCGGTCAGGGTCGACGGAGGGTTCTCCCACGACTTCACCTCGGCCCAGGTCGACTACTTCCTCACCGAGGAGTACGGCGCCTCCTACCGGCTCGCCAACCCGTCGAAGTTCGCGGTCTTCGAAGATCACATGCTCTACGCCCGCGACATGCCCACCTATGCGAAGTTCCGAGACAAGCTGATCGAGCAGAGCGAGCGTCAGCGCGCCTATCAGCAGGCCACGGGGGTGCGCGACTTCCTGGTCAAGGACGGCGTCTCTCCCGGCATCTGCCACACCGTCGCCCGCGAGAAGATGATCGAGCCGGGCGACTTCATCCAGGCGACCGACTCGCACACCTGTATGGGTGGGTCGCTCAACGCGCTCGCCTATGGAGTGGGCGCCACCGAGTACGCCGCCCTCGTCTATTCGGGCATCACCTTCATCGAGACTCCCGGCTCGATTCGCTTCGAACTCACGGGCGCCCTGCGCCCGGGCGTCACCGCCAAGGACGTGATGCTCTTCATCCTGAAGGAATACGCGAAGCCTGGGAAGACGCTCGATCTGGTCATGGAGTTCGGGGGCCCCGGCCTCGCCTCGTTGAGCCCCGACGAGCGAGCGACCATGGCGAACATGGCGACCGAGTGCGCGGCCAAGACGGGAGTGTTCGAAGGCGACCGGTCCACGGTGGACTGGATCGTCGCTCACCGCCCCGGTGCTGATGCCGCGCGACTGACCTCCCAGCTCGTGGCACCCGACTCGGGCGCCGAGTACACGGGCGGCATCCACCGCCTCGACCTGTCGACGATCGAGCCCATGGTCGCGACCCCCGGCGATTCGGCGAAGGGGATCTCGTCCGATCCCACCAACGGCGCCCTGATCCGCGAGATCGGCGAGGTTCGGATCGACATCGCCTACGGCGGCTCGTGCACGGCGGGGAAGGAAGAGGACCTCGACATGTACGCGCGGGTGATGAGCCAGGCGCTCAAGGCGGGGAAGCGCGTGGCCCCGAACGTGAGCTTCTTCATCCAGTTCGGATCGGAGTCGGTCGAGGCCTACGCGACCGCGAAGGGCTACCTGGATGTCTTCGCGAAAACCGGAGTCAAGGTGATCAAGCCCGGATGCGGCGCGTGCATCGGCTGCGGGCCGGGGATTTCGGAGAACAAGCAGCAGGTGACGGTGTCCGCGATCAATCGCAACTATCAGAACCGTTCCGGCCCCGGCGCCCTCTATCTGGCCTCGCCGCTTACGGTCGCCGCCTCGGCGGTTCTGGGTCGGATCGTGGCCTACGACCCGGGGATGTTCAGTTCACTCTGACCCGAAGGCGAGGGCGAAGTCGACCGCGTCAACCTGCGATACCGGCGATCCAGCGCGGGGCCGCGGCCTTGTAGCCGTTCGCGAAGCTCTGGATCACCCGGCGCGCGTTCGTGACGGGGTCGACCACCACCACGTCGGTGCCGCCGGTCGAGAGGTTCTGCTCGGCGAAGACGATGCCGTCCTTGCTCCAGTCCGGTGACGAGCGGAACTGCGGTCCGGCGGCGATGACGCGGGGCGCGCCGCCGGTCGAGCTGGTGACCAGGATGTCCCACGCACCGTCCGGGACGGCCGCTGAGGTCAGCCGGCGGAACACCACGCTGTTGCCGTGGGGCGAGTAGTCGGGTGAGGCGTCCGAACCGACGAGGTAGAGGGTGCCCGCAAGCGGCTCGCCCACGATCCCGCTGTCCGTGATCCTGGCCTGGTTGGTGGTGGAGCTGAAGACCCAGATCTCGCTCTTGCCCGCACCCGCGCCATCGATCCGCTCGTAGACCACCCGGGTGATGGCCGGGTTGATGCGGGCGCCGCGTTCGCGGACGTTGGGGGTGAAGAGGATGCGCTGGTTGTTCTGAGCGTTCGAGTCGACCTGGTACATGTCGTCGGGGCCGCCGTCTGTGGACGAGGTGTGGACGAGGAAGGTGCCGTCCGCGGCCCAGTCGACGCTGCTGTTGCTCCACCCGTCGGGAAGGAAGGGGCCCTCGATCTGACGGCCGAAGTCGACGAGGAGCAGGCTCACCCGGTCCGCCTCGTCCAGCCTCCCGTCGCGGTTCGTGTCGGCGTTCACCCGACGCAGGGCGACGCGGTTTCGATCCAGCGACGGGGAAGCGCTGAGCGCCTGGCAGCCGGAGCAATAGGTGAGGCGCGTGGGCTGGGAGCCCCCGCCGACCGAGAACAACTCGAAATTGGCGCCGGCCCGTGTCGACCAGGCGTCGGAGGCGACGAAGACGGTGTCCGTCGACGACGGCACGGCGGTGTTGGAGGAGGACGCGGCGATGGTGGGTGCGACGCCCGCGGTGCAGGCGGAAAAGGCCGCGGCCGCGAGTACTGGAAGCAGGAGTGCGCGGGATGTGGAAATGAAGGTCATCTTGCGCGCACGCTACGCCCGCGCTCTCGGAGGCGTCAAGCGACAGCAAGGTAGAATCGCCTCCCCGAAACCACCTCCAAGGAGCTTCACCATCAAAGCCACGAAAGACATCTTCATCCTGGGCGGCGCGCGAACGGCCATGGCCGAATACGTCGGCCACTTCAAGGACATCAACGCGAATCAGCTGGGCGCCCATGCGATCAAGGCGGCTCTCGACCGGTCGGGGGTTCCCGCCTCCGAGGTGGAGCAGGTAGTGATGGGGAACGCGATGCAGACCTCCGCGGACGCGATGTACGGCGCGCGGCACTCCGCCCTCAAGGCCGGGCTCTCCATCGAGACGCCCGCGCTCACCGTCAATCGCCTGTGCGGCTCCGGCATCCAGTCCGTCATCTCCGCGTCCCAGCTGATGCTCCTCGGCGAGGCCGAGGTCACGGTGGCGGGCGGCATGGAGAACATGACCCAGGCTCCGCACGTGATCCGCGGCGCCCGCGACGGCTTCAAGCTCGGTCAGGGCGCGCTCGAGGACAGCCTGATGGTGGCTCTCCTCGACACCCATTGCGGGCTCTACATGGCCCAGACCGCGGAGAAACTCGCGGCCAAGTACGGGGTCGATCGCAAAGCGATGGATGAGTTCTCGCTTCGCTCCCAGCAGACCGCGGCGGCGGCGAAATCCCGCGGAGTCTTCGACGAGGAAGTGGTACCCGTGGAGGTGAAGAAGGGCAAGAGCATGGTCGCGGTCAAGGACGACGACCACATGCGCGCCGACACCACCCTCGAATCGCTCGCCGGGCTCCGGCCCGCCTTCGGCAAGGACGGCATGGTCACGGCGGGGAACGCGAGCGGCATCGTCGATGGCGCGGCCGCCCTCGTCCTGTCCACTTCGAAGTCCCGTGGTCACGGCAAGCCGATCGCGCGCGTGGTGTCCTGGGCGGTCGCCGGAGTGCCGCCCGAGATCATGGGCATCGGCCCTGCCCCGGCCTCGCGCAAGGCGCTTGCGGATGCCGGCCTCAAGCTCGAGGACATCGACCTCATCGAAGTCAACGAGGCCTTCGCCGGCCAGTATCTGGCGGTGGAGAAGGAACTCGGCCTCGATCGCAACAAGGTCAATGTCAATGGCGGCGCCATCGCCCTCGGCCATCCCCTCGGGGCCTCGGGCACGCGCATTCTGCTGAGCGTGGCACTCGAACTGCGCCGGCGCAAGGGCCGCTACGGCCTCGCGACCGCGTGCATCGGCGGCGGTCAGGGGATCGCCATGATCATCGAGAGCATCCACTAGCAGGCTGCGGGCGAAGCCGTGGACAAACGGGGCGACTAAGAGAGAAAGCAATGGCTGACAAGAAGACAGTGGGAGTGGTGGGCTGCGGCCTGATGGGTTCCGGCATCGCGCAGGTGTGCGCGGAAGCCGGACACGACGTCATCGTCCGCGAAGTGAACGACGCGGTGCTCGCCAAAGGCCTCGGTTCGATCGACAAGTTCCTGGGCAAAGCGGTCGAGAAGGCCAAGATGACCGCGGAGAAGAAGGCCGAAGTCATGGGCCGGCTCAAGGGCACCACGAAGCTCGAGGACCTCGCGTCCTGCGACATCGTCATCGAGGCGGTGGTCGAGAACATCGCGCTCAAGCACGAGACCTTCGGCGCCCTCAACAAGATCTGCGGGAAGGACACGATCTTCGCGTCCAACACGTCCTCGCTCTCCATCACCGAGATGGCCGCGGGCTCAGGTCGGGCCGATCGCTTCGTGGGCCTGCACTTCTTCAATCCCGTTCCGCTGATGAAGCTCGTGGAAGTGGTTCGCGGAACCCTCACCAGCCCCGAGGTCTTCGAGGCCATGTGTGCCTTCGGCACGGGCATCGGCAAGACCGTGGTCCGCGCCACCGACAAGCCCGGGTTCATCGTGAACCGCCTGCTCGTACCGTACATGGTCGACGCCATCCGCGCCCTCGAACAGGGAGTGGGGTCGGTGCAGGACATCGACGAGGCCATGAAGCTCGGCTGCGGTTACCCCATGGGCCCCTTCACCCTGCTCGACTTCGTGGGCATCGAGACCACCTACTACATCGCGAACATCATGTTCGATGAGTTCAAGGAAGCCCGCTACGCGCCGCCCACCTTGCTCAAGCGCATGGTGCAGGCGGGTATGTACGGGAAGAAGAGCGGCAAGGGCTTCTACGACTACTCGACCAATCCGCCCACGCCCACGAAGGGTCTGGTCTAGATCGTCATGGCTTATTCGACCCTCCTCGTCGAAAAGAAGGATGACGGCATCGCCGTCATCACGCTCAACCGTCCCGACAAGCTGAATGCCTTGAACGCCCACGTCATCGGCGAGCTGGAGGCGGCCCTCGCCGAGCTCGACGCCGATGCTTCGATCCGCGGTCTCATCGTCACCGGATCCGGCGAGAAGGCTTTCGTGGCCGGCGCCGACATCGCCGAGCTCGCGAAGGCGACCCCCATCGACGCCCGGGCCCTCGCGCTGCGCGGGCAGCGCGTCTTCGACCGGCTCGAGCGATTCCGCGGCCCGGTGATCGCGGCGGTGAATGGGTTCGCCCTGGGCGGCGGCTGCGAACTGGCGCTCGCGTGCCACATCCGCGTCGCCTCGGACAACGCGCGCCTCGGGACCCCTGAAGTGAAGCTCGGTCTGCTCTGCGGGTATGGAGGTACCCAGCGCCTGCCCCGGCTCGTCGGCCGCGGCCGGGCCCTCGAGATCCTGCTCTCGGGTGAGATGGTCGGCGCGGACGAGGCGCTTCGGATCGGCCTCGTGAACCGCGTGGTCGGCAAGGACGCGCTGATGAGCGAGGCCATCAGCCTGATGAAGAAGATGATCGCGAACGCGCCTTTGTCCCTCCAGTACACCATCGATTCCGTGAACGCCGGCCTCGACATGTCGTTCGAGGACGCCCAGGACCACGAGGCGACCCTCTTCGGTGTGCTGTGTTCCACCGCGGACAAAACCGAGGGCACCAGCGCGTTCCTGGAGAAGCGCCCCGCGAAGTTCCAGGGCAAGTGAAGACGCCTCCCGCGAACGTGGCCCGGCCGGGGAGCGGCCGCGGTCTGCGCGTCCTCGTCCTCCAGTCGAAATTCAACGACGCGGTGGTGGCCGGGCTCTGCCTGGGCGCGCTCGAATACACGGCCGAAGTGGGCGCCACCGCTGAAGTACAGATCGTTCCCGGCGCCTTCGAGCTGCCCCTGATCGCCCAGACCGCCGGCTTCACCGGCCGGTACGATGCGATCGTGGCCCTGGGCGCCGTGATCAAGGGCGAGACCGACCACTACGACCACATCGCCAGGGAGTCGGCTCGCGGAATCATGGACGCGAGTCTTGTCACCGGCGTGCCCGTGGCCTTCGGCGTCCTGACCGTGACCCGGGCCGCGCATGCGCTCGCGAGGTCGAAGCCCGGCCGCCACAACAAGGGCAGGGAAGCGGCGGCCGCGGCCATAGACGCAGCACTCCTGATCCGGAAACTCACGGCCACCCGGGCCTCCGTCCAGAGGAAGCGCTAAGTGGGCCAACGCTCCAAGGCCCGGGTGTGCGCGATGCAGATGCTGTATCAACGGGAATGGTCGGGCGAGGCCCCCGCGCGCGTGATCGAGGACTTCTGGACCATGCGTAACGGCACCCCCGCGGTCAGGGCCATGGCCGAGCGCCTCTTCCTGGGCGCCGAGCGCGAGCGTCAGGGCATCGACTCGGATATCACGAGCGTCATGACCAACTGGGAGCTCGGCCGGCTGGCCGCGATCGAGCGCAATGTCCTGCGACTTGGGGCCTACGAACTCAAGTGCGAGGACGAGACCCCCTCCGCGGTCATCATCGACGAGGCCATCGAGATCTCGAAGCGCTATGGCGAGGCGGACTCCTCGTCCTTCGTGAACGGTATCCTAGACGCCCTCAAGCGCCGGTACCGCGAACGAGGCGCCCGCGCCTGACCCATCCCAAGCGAGGCTTATTTTGACTGACGAGACCGTGGTCCCCCAAGGATCTGAACCCGAGCCGCCGGTCCCCGGCTGGCCGAAGGAATCGGGCGAGCGCTATGAGAAGGCGAAGGCTCTCGCCGTCCTGGGGCACGCCGTGTACCCGACTAAGTTCACTCGAACGCACGGACTCGCCGCGATCATCAGGGAGTGGGGCGCTCTCTCGGCCGAGGAGCTGACGGCGAGGTCGATCGACGTGAGCATCGCGGGCCGGGTTCTCACCCTCCGCTCCCACGGCAAGACCGGGTTTGCAACTCTCACCGACGGAGACGCGAACCTCCAGGTCTACGTGCGGAAGGACGGTGTCGGCGAGAAGCTGTTCGAGGTTTGGAACCTCGTGGACATGGCCGATTTCATCGGCGTCACCGGCAAGCTGATGCGCACCAAGAGCGGCGAGTTGACGGTTCAGGCCGCCTCGATCACCTTCCTGTCGAAGGCCCTGCTGCCCCTGCCCGAGAAGTGGCACGGGCTCACCGACGTCGAAACCCGCTACCGCCAGCGTTATGTCGACATGGTGGCGAATCCCGAGGTCCGCAAGACCTTCGTGGCCCGCTCGAAGATGGTCGCGGCCATCCGGCGCTTCATGGATGAGCGCGGCTACATCGAAGTCGAGACCCCGATGATGCATCCCATCGCGGGGGGCGCCCTCGCCCGTCCCTTCGTGACCCATCACAACGCGCTCGGCGTCGACTTGTACCTCCGCATCGCGCCCGAGCTCTATCTGAAGCGACTCGGCGTCGGCGGCCTGGAGCGGGTCTACGAGATCAACCGCAATTTCCGGAACGAAGGGCTCTCCGCGCACCACAACCCCGAGTTCACCATGCTCGAGTTCTACACCGCCTACTTCGACTGCCGCGACGTCATGGCCATCACCGAAGAGCTGATCGAGAACGCGGCCATCGTGGCTACGGGCGGCACCGACATCACCTGGGGCGAGACCGTACTCTCCTTCAAGACCCCCTTCGCGCGGGTGCGCATGTCGGAAGCGATCGCCACCGCCCTGTCCCGCGAACTGCCGCAGCCCGTCAGCGTGTCCGAAGTCGAGGATGCGGCCAGGCTCAAGGCCCTGGTTACGGCCGAGGCCTTCGTGGCGGCCTGCCGCCGCAAGGGAGTGGCCGCGGCCGAGTACAAGAAGCTCTCCCACGGGAAGACCATCGAGTCGCTGTTCGGCGACTTCGCGGAAGAGGGCCTGGTCCAGCCGACTTACGTCGTCGACTACCCGGTCGAGATCTCGCCTCTCGCCAAGCGTCGCGCCGACCATCCGGACTTCGCCGACCGGTTCGAGCTGTTCATGTGCGGGATGGAGATCGCGAACGGCTTCTCGGAACTGAACGATCCGCTGGAGCAGCGCGGCCGCTTCCTGGACCAGATCGAGTCCCGCGCGGGGGGCGACGACGAAGCCCACCAGATGGACGAGGACTACGTCCGGGCCCTCGGCCACGGCCTGCCTCCGACCGGCGGTTGCGGCCTTGGCATCGATCGCCTGGCCATGCTGCTCACGAACTCACGGTCGATACGCGACGTGATCCTCTTCCCCCAGATGCGGCCCGAGGCGGGAAGGCGTGGGGAAGGCGAGTAGGCCAGCAGGGCGGCGCCAAAGCGCCCGAGACTGCGGTCGGCGCTAAGATCTCATCCCGTTTCCGTCAGGAGAATCCAATATGGTGCAGGCCATTCCCGAAGGTGTGAGCAGCGTCGTTCCATACCTGTGCATTCGCGGCGCCGCCCGGGCGATCGAGTTCTACCAGGCCGCGTTCGGCGCGGAGGTCATGTCGATCATGCCCATGGGCGATCTGGTCGGTCACGCCGACCTGAAGATCGGGGGCGCGCGGGTCTACCTGGCCGACGAGATGCCGGCCTTCGGCGGATTGAAGTCGCCCCGGTCCCTCAAGGGTTCTTCGGTCAACCTCCATTTCTGGACCGAGGACTGCGATGCGGCGTTCGCGCGCGCGGTGGCCGCGGGGGCCAAGGTGGTGATGCCCCTGACCGACCAGTTCTGGGGCGACCGCTACAGCATGGTGGAAGACCCCTTCGGCCATGTCTGGGCGATTACCTCGCACAAGGAAGACCTGACCCCCGAGGAGATGATGCGTCGCGGCCAGGAAGCGATGGCGCAGATGGCCGCGGCGGCGCCTCCTCCCGCGCCGAAGTCGAGGCCGCGGAAGAAGGCCAAGGGCCTTCCCAAGCCCGCCGCGAAGGCGAAGGCCCCAGGCCCCTCCACCCCTCAGGCTGCCACCGCGTCCACGCCTCCTGCTCCGCCCTCGGCCAAGAAAGACAAGAAGGCCAAGAAAGACAAGAAGGCGAAGAAGGACAAGGCGGGGAAGAAGGCGAAGAAGTCGAAGAAGGACAAGAAGCGCAAGAAGAAGTCGAAGCGCTGACCCGCGGAGTGAGCGCCCCCCTCGACCTTTCGATCGCCCTTCGCTACCTCCTCAAGCGGCAGGGCGGAGGCTTCCTCACCGTCATCGCCACCATCGCGGTCCTCGGCATCGCCGTGGGCGTCATGGCCCTCCTCATCGCCCTCGGCCTGATGACCGGCCTGCAGGGCGAAATCAAGGACCGCATCCTTGGAGCCACCGCCCACGTTTCCGTGTTCAAGTCGCGCGGCGAGGCCTTCGAAGACCCCACCGGAATAGCCGCGAAGGTGGGAGCCCTTCCCGGGATCACGGGAGCAGCGCCCTCGTTCTATGGCCAGGCCCTCATCTCCTCGCCCTCCTCCCAGCGCGTGGCCACCATCAAGGGCATCAGCGAGGCCGAGGGAAA
Source organism: uncultured Acidobacteriota bacterium (assembly GCA_964646485.1). Taxonomy (GTDB): domain Bacteria; phylum Acidobacteriota; class Vicinamibacteria; order Fen-336; family JAGNNV01; genus JAGNNV01. The sequence goes on along the minus strand of CAZYEA010000013.1, from coordinate 12,117 downwards.
GGTCACGGACCTGCCCCGTCAGATCACCGAAGGCTCGCTGGCCGATCTTCCTCCCCACGGCCAGGGTTTTCCCGGCATCGTCCTCGGCCACGAGATCGCCACCCAGCTCGCGGTCGGCCCGAGCGACATCGTGACCCTCACCATCCCGCGCGGGCGCCTCACTCCCTTCGGCCTCATGCCGCAACTCGCGAAGTTCCGGGTGGCGGGGGTGGCGAAGACGGGCCTGTACGAATTCGACGCGGGATGGGCGTGGATCTCCCTCCTCGAAGCCGAGCGGCTGCTCTCCCCTTCAGGATCGGGCAATGTGATGGTGGAGGCGCGGCTGAAGGACATGTACGCGGTGGACGCGGCTCAGGCCGAGATCGTCCGCGCCGTGGGGCCGGGCTACGTGACCACCGACTGGATCGAGACGAACCGCAGTCTCTTCGAAGCGCTGCAGCTCGAGAAGATCGCGATCGCCCTCACCATCGGCCTCATCATGGCGGTGGCCGCGCTCAACATCGTGGCCACCCTCATCATCATGGTCACGGAGAAGCGGCGCAGCATCGCCGTCCTCATGTCCCTGGGCGCCACCCGTGAGTTGATCCGGCGGGTGTTCGTGTGGCAGGGCGCGGTGCTGGGCTTCCTCGGCACGCTCATCGGCGCTCTCGCGGGGACGACCGCGTGTCTTCTCCTCGACCGCTTCCGGATCATCAAGATACCCGCGGACGTGTACCAGGTCGCCTATCTGCCCTTCAAGCTCCTGCCCGCGGATGCGGCCCTGGTGATCGCGGGCTCCTTGCTGGTGAGTCTGGTGGCGACGCTGTACCCCGCGGGGAAGGCGGCCTCGCTCCTGCCCACCGAAGGGTTGCGATCGGAATGAACGGCCCGGTGCTGGAAGCGCGCGGCCTGTGGAAGTCCTACCGGGGCCCGCTCGGTCCCGTGGACGTTCTGCGCGGCGTCGACCTCGAGGTGGCGAAGGGCGAGATGGTGGCTTTGCTCGGCGCCTCCGGGGTGGGGAAGTCGACCCTGCTCAACGTTCTCGGCTCTCTCGACCTGCCCGATCGCGGCGAGGCCTTCCTCGGCGGCACGTCGCTCTTCGCGACGGAGCCTGCCGTGCGGGCCAGGATGCGGAACCAGTCCATCGGATTCGTGTTCCAGTTCCATCACCTTCTCCCGGAATTCACCGCCATCGAGAACGTGGCCATGAAGCTCCGCCTGCGGGGGGCGGCCGAGGCGCCCGCCTTGCAGGCCGCGCGCGCTCTGCTCGAGCGCTTTGGACTGGCCGCCCGACTTCATCACGCTCCCGACGCCCTCTCGGGCGGGGAACAGCAGCGGGTCGCCGTGGCCCGGGCCCTCGTCGGCGACCCCCAGGTCCTGCTCGCGGACGAACCTACCGGCAACCTGGATCCGAAGACCGCGGCCGCGCTCTTCGAGGAGCTTCACACCGTCGCGCGCGAGCGCAGCATCGCCATCCTCTGGGCCACCCACAACGAAACCCTGGCGCGACGAAGCGACCGGATCCTGCGCCTCGTGGACGGCCTCCTGGTGGAGGCGTCGCTGCCCTGAGCGCTAATTCGTCTCCGGCTCGGCCGGGGGCGCGTTCCGCAGCGCTTCGGAGATGTTGTACTTGAGTTCGGGCGCCAGTTTGGTGACCTTGAAATTGGGCACCGCCTTCACCCGGCAGGCGAGGCCGGTCATGGTGCGTCCGTCGACCTCGTACTTGATCTCGCAGTAGCGGCACTCCGCGTTCCAGCAGTATCCGCCGCTCCCCACCTCCGGGGCCACGTACTGAAGCTGGCGCAGGAGGATGTTGTTCTCCGGCACCTCGAAGCGCTTCCCGAGCACCTCGATGGGGATCAGCTTCTCGTACGGTTCGTACAACTCGGCCATGGTTCTCAATCATAGGCGGACGTCCGTGGGAGGGCGGGACTCCCGGACCGTCTCCTCGAAACCACCAGGCCGAGTCCGCCCCTATAAAGTACCTCCCGCATGAAGATCGCTTTCGTGGGCTCGCACGGCGTGGGGAAGACGACACTTTGTTTCGACCTCGCCGCCCAGCTCAAGCGCCGCGGGGTCAACGTCGACATGGTGAAGGAGGTGGCGCGCCATTCGCCCCTGCCCGTGAACCGGAAGACCTCGCGCGAGGCTCAGCTTTGGATTCTCACCACCCAGGTGGCGGAGGAGATCCGCGCGTCCGCGCACTCGGATGTGGTGGTGTG
>CAZYEA010000013.1:4396-9816 GCA_964646485.1 uncultured Acidobacteriota bacterium | reverse complement strand
TTGGGCGAGCCGCTTCGCGGGACGCGCCGGGACACCGCGATTCTCGCGGCACTCACCGCCTCGGTCGCGGCGGTTGGCGCGTTCATGGCGGCGACCGGGCGGGCCTCCGCGCTCGAGGCCGTTGCCTTCGCCACCGGAGCGGTCTGCGTCTGGCTGACCGTGAAGGAAAGCGTCTGGAACTTCCCGATTGGCCTCGTGAACACCGCCGGGTACAGCGTGGTGTTCTACGAAGCGCGTCTCTTCGGGGACGCCGGCCTAAACGTGGTCTACAGCATTCTCGGCGTCATGGGCTGGTACCTCTGGCTCTTCGGAGGGGAGAAGCGCACCGCCCTGCGGGTTTCGAGCGCCAGTCTCGGGGAGCGGGTGGTCGTGGCCATGGTCGTCCTCGCGAGCACTCTGATCCTGTGGCGGACCCTCCATTCCCTGGGTGGTTCGTCCTCCTTCTGGGACGCCCTCACGACCTCGCTCAGCCTGGGAGCGCAGTGGATGCTGAACCGCAAGCGTCTCGAGAACTGGCACGTCTGGATCGTGGCCGACGCCATCTACGTCCCCCTCTACATCGCGCGCGGGCTGAATCTCACCGCCCTGCTCTACGCGGTTTTCCTGGGGATGGCGGTCCTTGGCCTGCGGAGATGGCGGGAGGTGTACGAGGATGAGGGCAGGCGCATCGTGGCGGAGTCCCGGTCGTGACCCTGGGCTTCGTGGTGGGAAAGTTCTATCCGCCCCATCGCGGGCACAAGTATCTGATCGAGGCCGCGCGCGCTCAGGTTGACCGGCTGGTGGTCATGATCGCTCACCATCCTTCGCAGTCGATTCCAGGCGAACTGCGAGCGGCCTGGCTCGCCGAAATCCATCCCGACTGCGAAGTGCATCTGGTTCCGGACGAACTGGAGGACGATCACGTCCAGTGGGCCGAGTTCACCCTGCGCCACCTGGGCCGTCCTCCGGACGTCGTCTTCAGCAGCGAGGACTATGGACCCGAGTTCGCACGGCTCATGGGCGCGCGGCACGTGTCCGTCGATCGGAACCGCGCGAGGGTGAAGATCAGCGGGTCGAGGATCCGCGCCGCCCCTCTCGATCACCTCGAATTCCTCGAGCCATGCGTACGGGCGTACTTCGTGAAGCGCGTGGTCGTGATCGGCGCGGAGTCGACGGGAAAGACGACGCTCGCCCGAAGACTGGCCGAGCGCTTCGACACCGAGTGGGTTCCCGAATTCGGCCGGGAGCACTGGGAGCGCAAGGTTTCCGGCCTCAGGATCACCGACCCTGCCCCAAGCTGGACACCCGACGAATTCCTCGAGATCGCGACCGAACAACAGCGACGGGAAGACGCCGCCGCGCGGCGAGCCCGCCGCGTCCTCTTCGCCGACACCAACGCCTTCGCCACCGGGACCTGGCACGAGCGCTATCACCAGACCAGGGATCCCCGCGTCGACGCTCTGGGCGCGCGAGTCAAAGTGGATCTATACCTCCTGACCGCGCCGGACGTGCCTTTCGTCCAGGATGGCGTTCGGGACGGCGAGCACATCCGCGACTGGATGGACCAGCGTTTCGCCGAGCAGCTCGCGACGGGCCCCGCACCCGTGGTGCGGCTTTCCGGCGGCTACGAAGGCCGATTCGAGCGCGCGGTGGCCGCGGTGGAAGCTCTGCTTGATAACGTCCCGATCGATGACCACACCTGACGCCGAAGCCACCGTCCTGGCCCTCGAGAAGCCGCACCAGGATCTGTGGACCTACTACCTCATTTCCTCGCTCGCCTACCTGATCCTGTTCCCGATCGCGGCGCTCGTTCTCTGGTTCAAGTACCACACCCTCCGTTACAAATTCACCGCGGAGGGGATCTCGATGAGCTGGGGCATTTTGTTCCGGCGCCAGACCATCATCAACTACGCGCGCATTCAGGACATCCACCTGCGGTCGAACCTGATCGAGCGCTGGCTCGGCCTCGGGCGGATCCTGGTGCAGACCGCGAGCGGCAACTCCGGCGCGGAGATGACCATCGAAGGGATCAAGGAGTTCGAGCTCGTCCGGGACTTTCTCTATTCCCGGATGCGCGGGGTTTCGGACGCGGCGCACCACCCCTCGGCCATGGCCCAACCGACCGACGGCGCTTCGCCTGATCTCGCCGCCGCCCTTTTGGAGGTCGCGGCCGAGTTGCGCGAGGTCCGGAAGATCCTCGAGGCGCGGAGGCCGGGGCCTGATGCCCCCAAGCCCAGGTCCGGCGAGGGCGGCCATGTTTGAGTGGGTGAAGGCCCGCGTGCTCGGGCTGATGCGCGTGCCCCACGAGCCCGAGCCGCCTCTGGGCGCGCCCGGTTCTGTCCGCATCTTCCGCGCGGGACTCAATCACTACCGACTGCGCGTTCTGCGCTGGTACTTCGCCCAGGCGGGCGCCATCGTCGGTATCGGCTTCTCCCTCGTGATGCTGGGCGCGTTCGATTCGGCCGTGGAGACCGCGCGCCAGCGCGCCGCCGCGGCGCCGGCGCTCTCGGCGAGCCCCTCGACTTCCCCCGGGTCTTCGACCCCCTCGCCCGCCGAGTCCTCGGACGAGAGGAGACGAAGGCGTTCGGAAGCTCGCGAGCGCGTGGCCACCCGGGTGTTCAGTCGCATGCCTGCCTTCGTCATGCCGCTCTTCCAGTTCTTCGAGTTCATCGGTATCGCGCTTTTCCTGATTCAGGTGCTCGTCACCTACGCCATCGTGCGCCTCGAGTTCGAGCAGCACTGGTACATCGTCACCGACCGCAGTCTGAGGATCCGGACCGGAATCCTGCGCCTGCAGGAGTCCACCATGAGCTTCGCGAACCTCCAGCAGGTCGAGATCCGCCAGGGCCCGCTCCAGCGCTTTCTCGGGCTCGCCGATGTCTGCGTGCGCTCGGCGGGCGGAGGCGATCCGGCCGGGGGGGCCCAGGGTCACGGGCAGGAGGCCTCGCTGCACCTGGGGGTTTTCGAGGGTGTAGCAAACGCGGTGGAGATCCGCGACCTCATCCTCGAAAGGCTGCGGATCTTCCGGGAGGCGGGGCTCGGGGATCCGGAAGACGCGCGCGTCCGCTCCAGAACGCCGGCGCCTTCGGCCTCGGGCCCCTCGCTTGCCGAGGCGGTGCAGCAGATGCTCGCGGAAGCGCGGGCCCTGCGGTCGGCTGCCTCTGGTGCTTGAACCCTTCCGCCCTTGATAACCTCCGCTCCATGACCATCATGGAGAGAGTGACCGCCGATACGGTTTCGGCGATGAAGGCGAAGGACCAGCCGCGGGTGGAGACCCTGCGCCTGTTGAAATCCGAACTCAAGAAGAGGGAGATCGACAAGCGCGCTCCGCTCGACGAGGCCGAGGCCCAGAAGGTCGTCGAGAGTCTGGCCAAGCAGAGGCAGGATTCGATCGAACAGTTCGCCAAGGCGGGGCGGACGGAACTCGTGGAGAAGGAACAGGCGGAACTTGCGATCCTGAAGGCGTTTCTGCCCGAGGCCGCGAGCGACGAGGAGATCCAGGCCGAAGTCTCGAAGGCCGCGGCCGCCCTCGGCTCTCCCACGGCGAAGGACATGGGGGCGGTGATGAAGGCGGCGCTTGCCGCCCTCAAGGAGACCGGGAAGACGGTCGATGGAAAGAAAGTGAGCGAGGCGGTCAAGGCCCGCCTCGCCTGAGGCGGCGCGACCATGGGAAAGGACCTCATCTCCCGGGCCGGGACCCGGGTCATGGCCGGCTTCGACGGCCACATCGCGAACGGTCACGTCAAGCGGCTGATCCGCGACTTTCGGGTTCAGTCGCTGATTCTCTTCAAGCGCAACGTGGATAGCCCCGCCCAGGTGGCGGACCTCGTGCGTGAGCTTCAGGGCCTGGCCTTGCAGGCCGGATACGCGCGGCCGCTCCTCATGGCCATCGACCAGGAGGGCGGGCGGGTGCAAAGGCTCCGGGCTCCCTGGACGGTCTGGCCGCCGGTTCGCCGGCTGGGCGAACTCGACTCCGAGGAACTGACGAAGCGGATGGCGCGTTCCATCGCCGCCGAGCTCAAGGCCTGTGGCATTGGTCTCGACTTCGCGCCCGTCGTCGATGTCGACACCAATCCGCAGAATCCGATCATCGGCGATCGGTCCTTCGGGCGAGACCCCGAGCAGGTGGGGAAGCTGGCCGTGGCATTTATCGAAGCCCTCCAGGGGGAAGGCATCGCGGCCTGCGCCAAGCACTTCCCCGGGCACGGCGATACCGACAAGGACTCTCACCTCGATCTGCCGGTGGTGGAGCATTCCCGCTCGCGGCTCGACGAGGTGGAACTCCGGCCTTTCAGAAAAGCGATCGCCGCCAACGTGGCGACCATCATGACCGCCCACATCGTGGCGCGTGAGCTCGACGAGAAGGCGCCCGCGACGTTGTCGCCCGCTGTGGTCACTGCACTCCTTCGCAACGAACTCGGCTTCCGAGGGGTGGTGGTGGCCGACGACCTCGAAATGAAGGCGTTGTCCGCGAACTGGCCCTACGCGACGTCCGCGGTCCTCGCCGCGAAGGCTGGCTGCGATCTGCTGCCGGTGTGCGAGCATGAGGAGGCGCAGGTCGAAGTTCTCGAAGCGCTCATTCGGGCGGAGGAGAGCGGAGACCTAAGGAAACGGGATATCGACGACACTCTCCTCCGGATCGAAGCCATGATCGACAAGTACGCGGTGCCCTACGTGGAGCCTTCGGCGAAGGCGGCCCTGGCTGCGGCCGGGAAGACCGAGGCGCGTCTGCTCGCCGCGGAGATCGCGGGGACGGCCCTGTGATTCGCCCGAGGGCGCTCGGCCCGGGCTCGCGGGTGGCCGTCATCGCCCCCGGCGGACCAGTGGTGAAGGCCCGTATGGAGGCCGGTCTCGATCGGCTGCGGACCCTGGGCTTCGAGCCCGTCCCCGGTGAGAATCTTTACAAGCGACACCTGCACCTCGCCGGGCTCGATGACGAACGCCTCTCCGACCTCATCTGGTCGCTCACCGATCCGCAGATCCACGGCGTCATCTGCGCGCGGGGCGGGGAAGGGGCGACCGCCCTCTTGCCTTGGCTGGAAGCGGCGAGCGTCGAGCCCCGCGTCTTCTGCGGCTACTCCGACATCACCGCGATCCATGCGTGGCTGCAGCGGAACGGCTGGGTGACCTTCCACGGCCCCATGGTCGCCGTGGAAATGGCGAACGAGGGCTTCGACGTGAACAGCTTCATCGGAGAGGTCACGGGGGTGCGCACCGATCATTCGATCCCCGTCCGCTTCCTGAAGCCCGGCCAGGCGGACGGGGTTCTGAGCGGGGGATGTCTTTCTCTGCTCGCCTCCCTCGCCGGCACGGAATGGTCGCTGCCCTGGACCGGCCGGTCGATTCTGCTCATCGAAGACACCGGAGAGCCGCCCTACAAGCTCCACCGCATGCTCACGCAGTTGCGCCACGACCTTTGGCAGCACATCCAGCGTGATGGC
>CAZYEA010000013.1:0-4386 GCA_964646485.1 uncultured Acidobacteriota bacterium | reverse complement strand
GCAGTTGCGCGACTCTCACTCGCTTCGGGATGTCCAGGGCATCATCTTCGGGACCATGGAGAAATGCGCGGCCGAGGCGGGCGACGGCTTCACCCTCGACGAGGTCCTCCTCGACGCACTGAAGGGCTTCGAAGGGCCGGTGGCGATGGGTCTTCCCGTCGGTCACTGCGCGCAACCGGTTCTGACCCTGCCCCTCGGCACCAAGGTCCTGCTCGCTCCGGACGATCCGGAACCGGGCGCGGTTTCTCCCGACCGGCTCTCGGGCCGCCTGCACCTGACCGAACTCGGCGTCACCGAGGACGTGGTGATCGACCTCGACGAGTGAAGATCCACATTTCCGGCGTTTGCGGCACCGCCACCGCGTCCCTGGCCGGCCTGCTGAAGGCCCGGGGTCATCAGGTAACCGGATCCGACCAGGACGTCTATCCGCCCATGTCCGACGAACTCGCGCGCATGGGTGTGCCCGTGAGTTCGCCCTACGCGGAGGCCAACATCCCGCCGGACGCGGAGCTGATCGTGATCGGTAATGCGCTCTCCCGCGGGAACCCCGAGGTGGAGGCGGTCCTCGACGCCAAGCGCCGGTACACCTCGCAGGCGGCGCTCCTCGCCGACGAGTTCCTGCGCGACCGCACTTCGATCGTGGTGGCGGGCACCCACGGCAAGACCACGACCACGTCCATGCTCACGCACGTCCTGAAGCACGCGGGCCGCGACCCTTCGTTTCTGATCGGAGGCGTGAGCCTCGACCTCGGAGCGAGCTACGGTCTCGGCTCCGGCCCGCATTTCGTGGTCGAGGGGGACGAGTACGACACCGCCTTCTTCGACAAGCGGCCCAAGTTCGTCCATTACCTCCCGGACATCGCGATCATCGGCAACCTGGAGTTCGATCACGCCGACATCTACGCCGATCTCGCCGCGGTGCAGCTCGCTTTCGTCCGGTTGATGAGCGTGATCCCGAGGCGCGGCCTGCTCATCGCCGGAGGGGAGAGCCCCGCCCTCGCCGAGATCCTCGACAAGGCGAAATCGCGGGTCGCGACTTTCGGCCTGCAGGGAACCCCGGGGGCCTCCTGGGAGGCCGCCAGCGTGACCCTGTCGTCCGCGGGGTCGGCGTTCGACGTGATCCACGAGGGCGTGCGCCTTGGCCGGATCGAGATGAGCGCCTCCGGGAATCACAACGTCCGCAACGCTCTCGCGGCCACCATCGCCGCGGTCGAGGCCTCGGTTCCCTTCGACCGGATCGTCGCCGCCTTCGCGGCTTTTCGCGGGGTCAAGCGGCGCCTCGAGGTTCGGGGGGAAGCGCGCGGGGTCGTGGTCTACGACGATTTCGCCCATCATCCGACCGCGGTGCGCGAAACCGTGGCGGCCCTGCGATCGAGGATCGGCGTGGGTGAGCGCCTCATCGCCATCTTCGAGCCGCGGTCCTACACCTCGAGAACCAAGGTGTTCGAGGCCGACTTCGCCCGCGCGTTCGCGACCGCGGACGAAGTGGTGATTTCCGCGGCTCATCTCCCCTTGAAGGTCCCTCAAGCCCAGCGGATCAGCGAGGAGATGCTCGTCGCCTCGATCAATCGAGAGGGCGGCCGGGCGCGTTTCGTTCCGACCGTGGACGGGATCGTGGCCGAGTTGTCGGGGCGCCTCCGCCGGGGCGACCATGTCCTCGTCCTCTCGAACGGCGGTTTCGGGGGCATCCACGACAAGCTCTTGAACGCCCTCCGCGCCTGATTTCGCAGAATTTACGGGCCAAAGGCCGATCGAATTGTGGTATGACATCCGCAACCAAAAGAGTTGGGGATCGTCCCCGGGCAGGAACTAAACAGATCTCACGAGGAGTTATGAGAAAAATTCTCACCGCTTTGGCGGTTGTGTTCATGGCCGTTTCGGTGTTCGCCCAGGGCGCGGCGGTAACCGGGAGCGTCACCGACGAAACCGGCGGATCTCTGCCCGGCGCGAGCGTCGTGGTGGCCGGCTCCGGCGGTTCCAGGACCGGGTTCACGGGCGGCGACGGCAAGTTCAGCATCGTCCCTGCGGGAAGCGGACCCTACAAGGTGACGGTGTCGATGCCCGGTTTCTCGAACCAGACGAAGGACGGGGTCGCCGCGGGTGCGAACACGCCCTTCTCCCTGAAGATCGCCGGCATGGGTGAGACGGTGATCGTGTCGGCCTCCAAGGTCGAGACCACTCTCGCCAACGCGCCGGTCACCATGTCGGTGGTGGCTCCCGCCACCCTGACCACGGCGCCCAGCCAGAACTTCGGCGACATCCTCCGCAACGTCCCCGGGGTGAACGTCATCCAGACTTCCGCCCGCGACGTGAACCTCAGCATGCGCCAGGGGACCTCGACCCTCGCGACCTCCACGCTGGTGCTTCTCGACGGCCGATCGATCTACCTCGACTTCTTCGGGCTCGTCCTGTGGGATCTCGTCCCGAGCAATCCCTCCGATATCAAGCAGATCGAAGTGGTGCGCGGCCCGGCTTCCGCGGTGTGGGGCGCCAACGCCCTCACCGGCGTCGTCAACATCCTCACCAAGACCCCCCGCGAGAACCCGAACACCACCGTGTATCTGACCGGCGGGAGTTTCGGCACCAAGGGCGGCTCGCGCGAGGGCAAGTCGGATCACTATTCCTTCGGCGGCGGCATCTCCTTCGCGAAAGCCATCAACGACCGGTGGTCCACGCGCCTCTCCGCGGGCTACTCGAAGTCCGACCCCTATTCGCGGCCGACCGGCCGGGTTCCCGTGATCGCCGATCCCCGCATCTCGAATCCCGTCTGCAACGTGGCGACCGGCGTGGGCGTCAACTGCGTGGGCGGCGCGCCGTATCCATTGGACGGCACGGGCACCGGCAACTTCCAGAACGACGGCACCAAGCAGCCCAAGTTCGACGCGCGCCTGGACCAGGACATGTCGAACGGCGGCCGCATGACCTATTCCGCCGGCTACTCCGGCACCACCGGCCTGATCCACACCGGCATCGGCCCCTTCAACATTCAGAGCGGGTCGTACATGAGCTACGGGCGCGTCGGCTACAGCAAGGGCGCCCTCAAGGTGGCGGGCTTCGCGAATCTCCTCGACGTCGAGGCTCCGAACCTCCTCCTGGTGGATCCCGAGACTCTCGGCCAGGTGAAGCTGAACTTCAAGACCCAGACCTACGACTTCGAGATCGGCCATTCCAAGATCGTCAAGGAGAACAACGTGCTCTCCTACGGCGGTAACGCCCGGCGGAACCAGTTCGACATCACCCTGGCTCCAAACGCCAAGGACCGGAACGAGTTCGGCGGCTATTTCCAGGAGGAGTACTTCAAGGACAAGTTCCGCCTGACCGTGGGCGCCCGCGTCGACAAGTTCGGCAACATCGACAAGGCCGTCTTCTCGCCGCGCGCCACCCTCATGTTCAAGCCGGCGAACGATCAGTCCCTGCGCCTCTCCTTCAACAAGGCCTTCCGGTCACCCTCGGCCATCAACAACTACCTCGAGCAGGACATCTTCAATCCGACCCCAGTCGACCTGCGCGCGTTGAGCGCTCTTGCCCCCCTCGCCCCGGCTTCGGTCCGACCCGCCCTGACCACCCCGTTCCTGCTTCGGGTGAAGAACGTCGGAAATCCGAATCTGAAGGAAGAATCGGTGACCGCGTATGAAGCCGCCTACACCGGGACCTTCAAGGACAAGACCACCATCGGCATCGCGGTGTACCGGAACGAGACGGACAACAACATCAACTTCTCGACCATCGTTCCCGGCACCTCACCTGAGCTCGACCGCCTGTATCCGCGCGGGGTTCCGCCCTTCGACTTCTACAGCGCCGCGAACGTGCCCGCGCTTATGGGCATCACCGTCACCGGGGTGCCCGTCCCCGGGGCCCTGCTTGGGTTCTTGAACCAGATCTCTCCTCTGGTCGGCCGCACCTTCCTCTTCCCCCGGACGGTCACGACCTATCTGAATCTCGGACCCCTGCAGCAGGACGGTCTCGAACTCTCTCTCGACCATCGCTTCAATAACGAGTGGTCTCTCTCTGCGAACTACTCGTACCAGAAGCGGCCCAAGGCGCTCGCCGCGGCCTCGGGACAGATCCCGTACCTCGACAGCGAACTCGCCCTGCCCGCGAAGAACCGCTTCAACGCCAGCCTCAACTGGAACTACGCGAGGATCGTCGGCACCGTGCAGGCGAACTACCAGGACAAGGCGCTGTGGACCGACGTCCTCTCCCAGCCCTTCCACGGCTACACCGAGGCGTTCACCATGATCAACGCGAACTTCGGGGTCAAGTGGAACAAGGGCAAGGTCGTCACCACCCTCAAGGGCACGAACCTCGCGGACAAGAAGATCCAGCAGCACGTCTACGGCGATATCCTGCGCCGTTCCGTGACCCTGGACACCCGCATCACGTTCT
>CAZYEA010000012.1:33560-37291 GCA_964646485.1 uncultured Acidobacteriota bacterium | reverse complement strand
TTCCTTGTGGCGGGCCAGGAAGGCCCGCGAGCGCCGGAAGCGCTCCTCGAGGGTGGCGTCGCCGATCACCGCGGAGGCCAGGTTCAGCAGGCGGGCCTCATCCCACGATTCGTAGCTCGTAGTGACGGCCTCGAGACCACTCGCGATCTGTTCGGTGAGGGCGCGCGCGGCTTCACGCGGCTCGGTGTCGAACCGAGAGACCAGGGGCTCGGGGTCGATGGGCTTGCCCACATTGATGAGGACGCGCGAGCGAAAGCGGCCCTTCGCCTCGTACACGAGGCCCACGGGCAGGATGCGAAGGCCCTTCCCGCGCCCGAGGGCCACGGCCTCGAGAGCGATGCGGGCCGCGCCGGTCTTGAGGGGAAGGCGGTGGGGGAGATTGTGGCTCGTGCCTTCAGGGAAAAGGGCGACGGCTCCAAAGGCCGCGAGTTCCTCGTGGCAGCGGCGGAAGGTGCCGAGGTTCTTCGTCACGTCCTCGCCAGCGTCGCGCTGCCGATACACGGGCAGAGCTCCCGCGAAGACCAGCAGGGGTCCGAGAACGGGGTGGGACCAGAGGGTGCTTTTGGCCAGCAGCCGCACCCGGCCCTTCACGAAGGCCATCAGGAGCAAGGGGTCGGCGAGCGAGTTCACGTGGTTCGCGACGATCAGCAGGGGTGCGCCGCCCGGAATGCGCTCGCCGTGGGCCACCTCGACGCTGCGGAAGAAGACCCCGGTCAGGGATCGCGCGATCCCCGCCACCACGGGGTCGAGGATCGCCCTCACGCGATTCCCTCCGCTGCCCGCGCCGCCGCCTTTCCGCGCTCGATGTCGACGAGCGAGAGCACGGCCCCGCCCGCGATGAAGAGCACGCTCAAGGCAAGGATCGCGATGCGGCCGGAGCCGGTGAGGCTGATGGTGAGGGCGAACAGTGCCGATCCCATGACCCCGCCGAACTTGTCGAACACTCCGAAGAATCCGAACATCTCGGCCGACTTGTGACGGGGGACGAGGCTCGCGAAGAGTGACCGTCCCAGGGCCTGGGCGCCGCCCTGCACCACGCCCACGAGGGTTGCGAGAACGAGAAAGTCCACGGCCGTCCGCATGCGATACCCGAGCCAGGCGATGACCACGTAGACGAACAGAGTCAGGAAGATCACCCGCTTCACCCCGATCCGGTCAGCCAGGGCGCCCGAGAGAAACGCGAAGGGAATCCCGATGAACTGAACCATCAGGATGCCGAGGAGCAGGATGCTCGATCCGATGCCGAGATCGGTGCCGTAGATCGCGGCCATGCGAATGATGGTGTTGATTCCGTCGTTATAGAGGAGGAAGGCGAGGAGCACCAGGGCGGCGTCGCGATGGGCGCTCAGTCCGGTGAGGGTCGCCCGGAGCCGGGAGATCACGATGTTCCGGAGGGGTCGTCCCTTCTCGGAGGCCGTGGCCTGCAGGCGCGGGGGTTCCTTGACCTTGAGGAAGAGAGGGATGGAGAAGAGCGCCCACCACGAGGCGGCCGTGAGGAAGCTGATCCGCATAGCGGCCGGGCGATCTGGAATCCCGAACCACTCGTGTTTCTCGATCATCACCAGGTTGGCGGCGAGGACCAGGCCTCCGCTGAGGTAGCCGAGAGCGAAGCCCGCGGTGGAGAGGCGATTCACCTCTCCGGGCCGGGCCACATGAGGGAGGAGGGAGTTGTAGAAGACGATGCTCGCCGAGGCGCCCACGTTCGAGGCGATGAAGAGGAGGGCGGCGAGTTCCCAGTCGCCGCGGCCGACCAGGAAGAGGGCTCCCGTCGCGGTGACGCCCAGGGTCAGGAAACGGGCCAGCATGGTCTTCTTGTTTCCCGCGTAGTCCGCGAGGGCCCCACGGACGGGCGAGATCAGGGCCACGATCGTGACCGCGCAGGAGGTGGCGAGAGCGAAGCGGGCGGTGGCGGTAGCCGGGGGCAGGTCCGCGCCCGCGATGGTGCGGAAGTAGATGGGGAAGAGGGTCGCGAGGACGGTGGTCATGTAGACCGAATTCGCCCAGTCGTAAAGAGCCCACGCTCGTAACTCCGGCCGGTGGAGGGCAAGGCGTTCGAGGAGTGGCGGCATGGCCACAGCCTAGGAGGGCCTGCGGCCCTCACGGCCTTGTGGGAGTGACGCTTGCCGCGGTGTCACACCCCTGGTCCCAGGCGCGCTCAGGACTGAGGCGGGGTCTCGAAGTCGATGGCCGAGAGGTCGATGGGGCCGGTCAGGGCGTCGCTCGGGTCGGGCAGAGGCGGACGCGAGGGCGGCATCGGCATCACCTTAGGCCCAACGTCCTCCCCGAGTTGCGCGAGAAGCTTGAGCGACCAGGCGCGCTCGGCGTAGTAGACCGGCTGAAACACCGTCTGGTTGACGAGGGGCAGCAGGCCCACGCAGCAGGTGAGGCAGCCGATGATCGCCACCACCAGTCCGACCGCGATGCTGACCACGAACTTGAGGAGCGCGTATCCGATCCACAACCCCGGGCTCGCGGAGAACATGGACAGGAAGACGCCTCCCGCTTCACGCGCGCCGACATCGCGCGAGATCTGGAGCGGGGCCACGAAGTCCCGCAGCACCATGCTGAGCAGGGCGGCTACGGCCAGGGACAGGAGGAAGATGAAGACGATGGGAATCGCGGCTATGGCCATGGCCCCGCCTGCCCACTCGTTGGCGCGGGCCCAGAGCAGGAAGAAGCCGCCGAGGCCGATGACCAGGACGAGGAGGATGAAGGAGGCCCCCTGCACGATCAGGCTCAGGATGAAGAAGGAGTCTGCGTGGTGGCCGTGCTGGCCCCAGGGCCGGACGAGGTCGAAGCGGCCCGAGGCGACATCGTCGATGTAGACGAAGATCATCCTCGAGCGCAGCCACATGAAGACCAGCGAGAGCGCCATCAGCACCATCAGTCCGGCCACGAACACCAGCATGTGGGCGGCGATCCAGCCGAAGACCCACTCGACGAACCGCGTGGGGTCCTCGTACGATCCGGGGCTTCCCCCGCCCATGCGGTTCTGGAAGGACGTGCCGCCCCCGCCGGAGCCGCAGCTCTCGATCAGGGCGACGAAACCGAGGGTGATCCAGCCCACGAAGCTGAAGGGAAACAGTTTCGCCCGCATGTGTGAAATCGCTTCGCCGAGCGCGTCGACGGCCGAGGGCCTTCGGGTGGAGGCTGTCATGGCGTGAACTCTAGTCCCGTCGCCGCCCTGATTGAAATCGGACGCCGGGACGCGAGGGTTGGCGCTCAGGAACTATGCTTCGCTCGCCGGTTGATTCCGCTCCCTCTCTCGCGCGGCATGCTCCGCGCTTCTCTTTCGAGGTGCTCCATGCGCTCCCTGATCGCTGTTTCCTTCGCCGCCCTCCTCGCCAGTCAGGCCGTCGCCGGCTCGCAGACCTTCGGCAAGCCGCTCAAGGGCCTCCCCCTGACCACTCTCGCCGCCGTGCTCGAGAAGCCGGAGGCCGGTAAGTCCGTCGCCCTCGAGGGCACCATCAAGGCGGTCTGCCAGGATAAGGGCTGCTGGCTCACCTTCGAGCAGGGTGAGAAGAGCGTGCACGTGACCTTCGAGGGCTACTCCTTCTTCATGCCCAAGGATTCCGCGGGCCGGAAGGTGAAGCTCGAGGGCAAGGTGATGCTCAAGGAGCGCTCCAAGGCGGAGATCGACCATCTCGAGGGCGAAGGGGCGAAGGGCGCGGCCGCCCCCGTCTCCATCGAGGCCACCGGTGTGGTGATCGAAGCGCCCGCCAAATAGTCCG
>CAZYEA010000012.1:0-33550 GCA_964646485.1 uncultured Acidobacteriota bacterium | reverse complement strand
CCTGACCGAGGAGGTCCCATGGCCACACGTCGCGCTTTTCTTCATCGGGTCGGCGCGGCGTCCGCCGCGGCGGTGGCCTTCAACGACCGCGCCCTCGAGGTGGTCGAAGCCGCCGACTCCGGGGCGGGAAGAGCGAGTGCTGCCGACCTGGCCGCGAACGAGGACTACTGGCGCGAGATCCAGGGGGCGTTCACCCTGGATCGGACCATGATCAATCTCAACAACGGAGGCGTGTGTCCCTCGCCCCGCGTGGTCATGGACGCGCTCAAGCGCTATCTCGACCAGTCGAACCAGGCTCCGGTCTGGAACATGTGGCAACAGATCGAGCCCGGCATCGAGGGCGTGCGGCGCGAGCTCGCCGCCGAGTTCGGCTGTGATCCGGAAGAAATGGCGATCACCCGCAACGCCTCGGAGTCCCTCGAGATCTGCATCATGGGCCTCGATCTGAAGGCGGGCGATGAGATTCTGACCACGAACCAGGACTACCCGCGCATGCTCACCGCCTGGAAGCAGCGTGAGCGTCGCGACGGCGTGGTGTTGAAGCAATTCTCCTTCCCCGTGCCCGCACCCTCGCTCGACGATCTGTACGAGCGTTTCGTCAAGGGCGTCACCCCGAGGACGAAGGTGATCCTGATCTGTCACATCACGAACCTCACCGGTCAGATCTTCCCGGTGAAGCGGGTGTGCGAGTTCGCCCGCGCCCGCGGCATCGACGTGATCGTGGACGGCGCCCACGCCTTCGGTCAGTGGCCGATCAAGCTCAAGGACCTCGACTGCGATTTCTACGGGGTGAGCCTGCACAAGTGGATGCTCGCGCCCATCGGCACGGGCTTCCTCTACGTCAAGAAGAACCGGATCAAGTCGCTGTGGCCGCTGATGGCGGCGGACTCGAAGCAGGACGAGGACATCCGCAAGTACGAGGAGATCGGCACCCACCCCGCGGCGAACCACAACGCGATCGCGGAAGCGATCGTCTTCCACCGCGGGATCGGGGTGGAGCGCAAGGCCGCGCGCTTCCGCTACCTGCGCGACCGCTTCATGAAGCGCCTCGCCGCGAACCCGAAGTTCGTGATCAACACGAGCTTCGATCCTCAGATGTCGTGCGCCATCGCCAACGTGGGCATCCGCGGCCTCGACACCGGCGCGCTGCAGGCCCACTTGTGGGCGAAGAAGCGGATCTTCACCGTGGCTATCGTGCACCCCGAGTTCCAGGGACTGCGCGTCACTCCGAACGTGTACACCACGATCGAGGAGATCGACGCCTTCGCGGACGAGATGGAGGCCGTGGCCGCGAAGGGCCTGCCTGCGTAGCCGCTCGTCGCGTCCCGGCGAGACGACTACTGTCTGTTGATCTCCCCAAGAAACTGTAGAACCCCGCATCCGTTCGGATCGGGGGGGGCCGGGGGGAGCACGACGCGAAGGTTGAGGAGTCGCGCGTCCCCCGAGAAGAAGCCCGTCCAGGTCGACGAGATGACACCGCAACCCGCCGACGTGTAGGCGCCGGTGGCGGTGAAGCTGTTCCCCGTGAGTGTTCCGCTCGCCGAGCCGAACAAAACCGCGGTCGGGAAGCAGCCGGTGACGGTCAGATCCCCAAGTGAAATCGCCGTTCCGGTTTGGGTTACCACGGTTCGCCCTGAGCACGGTGCGGCGGCCACGCCGTTACCGGTGCCGGCCATGGATCCGCTGTAGGTTCCCGAGTAGGAGACCGGCGTAGGTGTTGGCACCGGCGTGCTGGTCGTCGGGCCCGACGGAGAGGATCCGCCGCAGCCCGCGAGGGTGACGCACAGGAAAACGCCCGCGAGAGAATTGAGAGATCGAGTCATTGTCTGCCCCCTGAGGTTCTTCAAAACGTCACATGCCCAACCATGACCACGGCGCAAGAAGTGTACACCTTGTGGCCACGGCTATTCTTCGCTCATGCCTGACCGAAAGACCCGCGCCGAAGCACTCGCCCTGCTCCATGAATTCACCCTCACCGACGCCCTGCGCAAGCACGGGCTCGCGGTGGAAACCGCGATGAAGGCCTACGCGCGTCACTACGGGATCACCGACGAAGCCGAGATCGAGAAGTGGGGGATCGTCGGACTCCTCCACGACTTCGACTATGAGAAGCACCCGACCGAGGAGACCCACCTCGTTCTCGGCCAGCACATCCTCCGGGAGCGCGGCTATGAGGAGGAGATCGTCGAAGCCATCTCCTCGCACGCCGACTACATGAACATTCCGCGCGACACCCCGCTCAAAAAGGCGATCTACGCCTGTGACGAGCTCGTCGGTTTCATCGGCGCCTGCGTGAAGGTGCGGCCGTCCAAGAGCATCCACGACCTTCCGGTCGAATCGGTGGTGAAGAAATTCAAGGACAAGGCGTTCGCCCGATCCGTCGATCGCGCGTACATCTACGGGGGCGCCGAAGCGGTAGGCCGGTCGGTGGAGGACCACACCGCCTTCCTCATAGAGGCGCTCAAGTCCGTGGCCGAGGAGATCGGGTTGCAGGGAACGCCGTCCGCGTGATGACCCCCGAAGGAGACCCCCGGGAATCTCAAGGGATCGAGGCCGTCTGCCTTCTGAGCGCTCCGCGGTCGATCTTGCCCAGGTGAGTCCTCGGCATGGCCTCGAGGACGACGACCTGACGCGGGGCCTTGAAGGGTTCGAGTTCCTCGAGCGCGTAGGCCCGCAACTCATCGGCCAAGGCCGGGCGGGCGCTCTCCTCGCACGACCGTGCGACCACGTAGGCCCACGGCTTCACCAGGCCCTGGGCGTCTGAAACTCCGACCACCGCGACCTCGGACACGTTCGGGTGCTGCTGCAGGCAGTTCTCGACCTCGGAGGGTGCGAGCCACCGTCCGCCGACCTTCAGCATGTCGTCGTCTCGGCCGCAGTAATAGAAGAAGCCATCTTCGTCCTGGCGCACCATGTCGCGGGAGGCGTACCACTCGCCGCGGAAGGCCTGAGCCGTCTTCTCCATTTCGTGCCAGTACGAGACCGCGCGCGAGGCTCCGCGGACCCACAGGAAACCCACGTCCCCACGCGGGACTTCCCGGCCGTCGTCATCGCACACGCGAACGTCGAAGCCGGGCACGGGAAGTCCGAGACTTCCGGGGCGGACGTCCTTGAAGGTGTTGGTTAGGAAGATGTGCCACATCTCCGCCGTGCCCAGACCATCCAGAAGGGGCACGCCAAAAAGCTGCTGCCACCGGCGGTACAGCTCTTCGCTCAGCGCTTCCCCCGCCGAGGTCGTGGCGCGCAGGCAGTGCAGGTCTTGCTTCGGCGCGTCCCTGTGCGCGGTCATTTGATGGACCATGGTGGGCACGTTGATGAGAAGGGTCGGGCGGTGTTTCGCGATCTGTTCGAAGAGCGCCTCGGGCGTGCACTTGGCCGCGAAGAGCACGGAGGTGGCGCCGACCGAGAAAGGGAAGATCAGGTTCGATCCCGTGGCGTAGCCGAAGAAGAGCTTGGGCACGGAAAGGCTGATGTCGTTCTCGTGATAGCCGAGCGCGCCTTTGGCATAGAGCTCCGTCGTATTGATGAACGAGGCATGCGTCTGCACCACGCCCTTGGGCCGTCCCGTGGTCCCGCCTGAGAACAGCCAGATCGCGGCGTCGTCGCGATGCGTGCGAAAGTTCTCGAAGGCTTCGCCCGCGGCCGCGGCCTGCCGCTCGAAGGCGTCGCTTCCCGCGATCAGGACCTCTCTGAGGGTGGAGAGGGAACCCCCCGCTTCGCGAAAGAGTCGGGCCGAGCTCTCTTCCGTCACCACCACCTTGGCCCGGGTGTATTCGAGGAAGTACTCGATCTCGTCCCGCTTGAGTCCCGGGTTCGCCATCACCACCGCGGCGCCGAGCTTCAGGGTGGCGAAGAAGGTGGCGACCCAGTCGAGACCGTCGTTCAGGGCGATGAGGACACGCTGCTCGGGCTCCACCCCGGCCCCGCGCAGCACCTGAGCCAGGCGATTCGCGCGCCCCTGGACCTGGGCGTAGGTGTAGGCGCCTTGATCGGTGATGAGGGCCCGCCTGTCCCCTCGCCCCTCGCGCACGCGGTCGTCGAGGCAGTACTCCGCCAGATTCACGAATTCGGGAATATTCGGTGTCACCGGCGCTCTTCTCCGTTTTGGCCCTGGTCCTTGCGAGAATACGGGCGGCAGGAACCTGGGGTCAATGAAATTACTGGCAGAGATGACGTTCGTGGAACTGCAGGAAATGGGCGCCGATTCCGTGCTCATTCTGCCCATCGGCGCGATCGAGGCCCACGGTCCGCACCTTCCCCTTCTCACGGACGTCATCATCGCGCGAGGGATGGCGGCTGCCGGTGCGCGCGCCCTCGACGCGATCGGCTTCAAGGATGTGGTGATCGCCCCGCCTTTCCAGATCACCTCCGCGGCCTTCGCCGCGGGTTTTTCGGGCACGCTCTCGCTTTCGCCGGCCACGGTCACTGCCCTTCTGGTCGAGGCCGTCTCAGGCTTCAAACGGGCCGGCTTCGCTCACATCCTTCTCGCCAACGCCCACCTCGATCCTGCTCACATCGCGTCTCTCCATGAGGGCGTAAGACAGGCCCAGGAGAAGAACGGCGTCAAAGTCACGTTCCCGGACATCACCCGCAAACCCTGGGCGTTGCGCCTGACCGACGAATTCAAGAGCGGCGCCTGCCACGCCGGACGTTTCGAAACTTCCATCGTGATGGCTGAGCGCCCCGACCTGGTTCGCGAATCCATCCGCGTGAGCCTGGACCCCAATCCGGCCTCCCTCTCGGTCGCGATCAAAGCGGGGAAGAAGACCTTCGAGGAAGCGGGCGGCCCCCTCGCCTACTTTGGCTTCCCCAGGGACGCAACTCCCCAGGAAGGGCGCGAGACCCTGGCCACCCTCGGGGCCATCCTGGCCGACGCGCTCACGGCCGGCCTGGCGCCAGCCAAGGGAGAGTGAGATATGAGATTCGCAGGCAAGGTGGCGCTGGTGACGGGGGGCGGCCGAGGCATCGGGGCCGAGATCGCCCGCGCCCTGGCGCGTGAGGGCGCCGCCCTCGCGGTGAGCGCACGCACCGAGTCCGAGGTGCGAAAGGTGGCGGATGAGATCGCGGCCGCGGGCGGGCGCGCGCAGTACTTCCTCGCCGATCTCGGCCAGGCGTCCGAAGGCCCGGCCCTGGTGGCCAGAGTCGAAGCGGCGATGGGCCGGATCGACTTTCTGATCAACAATGCGGGGGTCGCGTCGTCCGCGCCCGTGGGGAAGATCTCCCTCGACGAGTGGAACCGGATCTTCGCCATCAACATGACCGCGACCTTCCTCTGCACCCAGGCGGCACTTCCAAAGATGATCGAGCGCGGGTCCGGCCGGATTGTGAACATCGCTTCGGTGGCCGCGCGCTTCGGCGCCCGCTACATTGCCGCCTACGCGGCTTCGAAGCATGCCGTGCTCGGCTTCACCCGGTGCGTGGCCGCCGAGGTCGCGCCCCACGGCATCACCGCGAACGCAGTGTGCCCGGGCTTCGTGGACACGGAGATGGTCGCCGAGAGCGTCGCGCGGATTGTCGCGAAGACCGGCATGCCGAAGGATCAGGCGCTCGACACCATCAAGAACAATTCACCCCAGAAGCGGCTGCTGACCACCCCCGAAGTCGCGGCGGTCGTATCCATGCTGTGTTCCGAGGACGGTCGCGGCATCAACGGCCAGGCCCTGGTGATCGATGGAGGCGGGCTGCTCGCATGAGCGTCGATCCCGTCAATCCCCCCGCACTCGGGCCCTCACCCGGGTACGCGAACGGCATGCTCGGCCGGGAGGGAGGCCGCGTGCTCTTCGTGGCCGGCCAGATCGGTTTGACCGCGGGCGAAGCGGGAACGGCGGAGTCGCGAATGGCGGCGCAGTTCGGCGAAGCGCTGCGGAGGATCCGGGTGGTCCTCGAGGCGGCGGGGGGAAAGCCTGAAGACGTCGGCCGCATGACCGCCTATGTCACGGACATCGGCCTGTATCGCCGATGCCGCAAGGGCATTGGAGTCGAATGGCAGCGCCATTTCGGCCGGCACTTCCCGGCGATGGCCCTCGTCGAAGTGAAGGCGCTCCTCGATGAGGGCGCGCTCGTCGAGATCGAAGCGACCGCGGTGATTTGAGGAGGCAGGAGTTCTTGATCGAACCCACGTCGTTTCTCTACGAGCGCGAGGCCGAGACGGGCGTCGTCACTCTGACCCTCAACCGGCCCGAACGGCTCAACGCCCTCACCTTCGAGGTCTATCGGGATCTGGCCGCCACCTTCCGCGCCCTCGATGTCGAGCCCGGCGTGCGCGCCATCATTCTCACCGGCCGCGGCCGGGCCTTCTGCACGGGCGGCGACGTGGAGGACATCATCGGGGCCCTCCTGGGCAAACCCATCGAGGACCTTCTCGCCTTCACGCGTCTCACCTGCGAGTTGATTCTGTCGATTCGCGAATGCCGCCGTCCCGTCATCGCCGCACTGAACGGCACGGTGGCGGGCGCGGGCGCGGTACTCGCCGCCGCTTCCGATTTCCGCGTGGCCTCGACCACCGCGAAGATCGCCTTTCTCTTCACCAGGGTCGGCCTCACCGGTGCGGACATGGGAGCCGGGTGGCTGCTGCCGCGGCTGGTCGGAGAGGCGCACGCTCGCCGACTGCTCATGCTCGGTGACTTCATCGGCGCGGCGGAAGCGCATGCGATCGGCCTGTACACCAGCGTGTTCGAGCCCGAGCAGGCGGCCATCGAGGCGAAGGCCCTGGCCGCGCGCCTCGCCAAGGGGCCCTCGTTCGCGCTCGGAATCACCAAACAGGCTCTCAACCGCGAAGCCTCCCTGGATCTGCGCACCGCCCTCGACAACGAGGCCGAGCTTCAGGCCATCTGCATGCAGAGCCCGAACTTCACCGAGGCCCACAAAGCCTTCCTCGAGAAGCGCGAGCCCAGGTTCGAATGAGCCTCGACCTCCGGCCGGTTCGGGCTTTTCTCGAGCCCGCGCATGCGACCCTGCTCGAGAAGGCGCAGGCCTTCAGTCGCGACGTGCTCGCGACTCGAAAGCCTCCGGAGACCGACGTTGAGGGCCGCGCCGAAGCCCGTGCCCTTTTGAAGCTGATGGGCACCGAAGGCCTCTTCGAACCGATCAAGGCCCGCGACTACCGCGGCTGTTGCCTGCTTCGCGAGGAACTCGCCTTCCACTCGCCCCTCGCCGACGCCGTGTTCGCTCTCCAGGCCCTCTCCGCGACTCCCTTGCTCATCGGGGGAGCGCCGCTCCAGGTCGGCCTCGCCCAGGAAGCGATCGCGGGCGATGCCATGGGTGCCTTTGCCCTGACCGAGCCCGAGGCGGGATCGGACACCCACGGTATGGCCTGCGAGGCGCGGCGCGATGGCGATGGCTACGTCCTCAACGGCACGAAGACCCTCATCTCTAACGGCGGCCTCGCCGACTTCTACGTGGTGTTTGCGAAGGTGGACCGGGCGAACGCGAAGTCGGTCACCGCCTTTGTCGTGGACGCGCACGCCGCCGGTTTCGAGTTTGTCCGGCCCCTGGTGATGGCGGCGCCCCATCCCCTCGGTGAGATCGCGTTCCGTGAGTGTCGTCTGGAAGAGTCGGCGCGGATCGGGAAGGAGGGCGAAGGGCTGCGCCTCGCGCTCACCACCCTCGACCGCCTGCGCGCCACCGTGGGTGCTTCCGCCTGCGGCATGGCCGCGCGAGCCCTGCACGAGGCGGTCGAGCACGCCCGGACCCGCCGCCAATTCGGAAAGCCCCTCGCCGATCAGCCCCTCATCCAGGAAAAGATCGCCCGCATGGCCATTCGTCTGCGGGCCTCCCGACTGCTCGTTTATGAAGCCGCGTGGGAAAAGGACCAGGGGGCCGAGCGCGTGACCCTGGAGTCCGGAATGGCCAAGGCCTTCGCCACCGAGAACGCCCAGCTCGTCGTGGACGACGCCATCCAGATCCTCGGCGGGCGCGGCGTCTTGAAGGAATCGAGGGTCGACCTCCTCTACCGCTCCGTCCGCGCCCTGCGCATCTACGAAGGGACCACGGAGATCCAGCATCTCCTGGTGGCCGGGCAGATTCTGAAACCCGCCCAGTCATGAAGGTCGTGGGCGTCGGCGCCGGACCGGCGGCCTTGTACCTCGCCATTCTCCTGAAGAAGCGCGAGGCGTCCCACTCCATCACTCTGTTCGAGCGCCATCAGCCCGGAGACTCCTTCGGGTTCGGGGTGGTCTTCTCCGACGCCACCATGGACAACCTGGCGAACGCCGACCCGGCGACCATCGACCGGCTGAAGGAGGGCTTCCATCACTGGGACGACATCGATGTCCACTACGGGAGCGAGCGGCTGCGTTCGACCGGCCACGGCTTCAGCGGCATCGCGCGCGCGTCCCTGCTGAGGATTCTTCGCGACGAGGCGGTGCGCCTGGGCGTCGAGATCCGCAATGGCGTCGAGGTGCGATCGCGCCGCGAGCTTCCGGCCGCGGACCTCGTGGTCGCGGCCGACGGGGTGGCGAGCGTCCTCCGCACCGAGTCGGCCGCGCGCTTCGGCACGCGCATCGACGAGCGGAAGAACCGCTTTGTCTGGCTCGGGACCACGCGCCGCTTTCCCGCCTTCACCTTCTACTTCAAGCACAACGCGCACGGCCTGTTCCGGGCCCACGCCTATCAGTACGAGACGAATCCGAGCGGCGAGGGTCCGTGCTCGACCTTCATCGTGGAGACCACGGACGAGACGTTCCGGCGGACCGGGCTTTCAGAAGCGGACGAAGCCGCCACCGTGGCCTACTGTGAGCAGCTCTTTCGCGAGGAACTCGCGGGCGAGAAGCTCATCCCCAATCGGTCGATCTGGCGTCGTTTCCCCACCATCGTCAACGAACGCTGGCACGACGGCACCCTGGTGCTCATCGGCGACGCCGCCCACACCGCCCATTTCTCGGTGGGCTCCGGAACCAAGCTCGCCATGGAGGACGCGATCGCCCTCGCCGCCGCCCTGTCGCAGGGCGGGACGGTTGAAGACGCCCTGAAGAGCTACGAGAGTGAACGTCGCGGACCGGTCGAGAGCCTCCAGCGCGCCGCCCAGGCGAGCCTCGAGTGGTTCGAAGACACCGAGCGGTACATGAACACGCCGCCCATCCAGTTCGGCTTCAACCTCGTGACCCGCAGCCTGCGCATCACCCACGAAGACCTGCGCCGGCGCGATCCCGCTGACGTGGACGAGATCGACGCCTGGTTCGCGGCCGAGGCGGAGATCCAGGCGGGAGTCATCGAGCCCTTCCTGGAGCTGACCGAGCGAGATCCCGAAAAACCGGCCAAGCGGGTTGCCCCTCCCTTCCTCACCCCCTTCAAGCTGCGGGACCTCGTGCTCGAAAACCGCATCGTGGTCTCGTCGATGTGCCAGTACTCGGCGGAGGACGGGATGCCCGACGAATGGCATCTCGTTCACCTTGGCAGCCGGGCGGTCGGAGGCGCCGGCCTGGTGATGGCGGAGATGACCGACGTGACCGAGGATGGGCGCATCACCCTCGGCTGCACGGGCTTGTACGACGACAAGCACGTCCGCGCGTGGAAGAAGATCGTGGACTTCGTGCACAAGAACAGCCGGGCGAAGATCGGGATCCAGCTCGGCCACGCGGGCCGCAAGGGCGCGTCCACCCTCGAGTGGGAAGGCGACGAGGCCCTGCCCGAGGGCAAGGCCTGGGATCTCCTCGCTCCTTCGGCGATAGCCTGGTCGAAGCACAAGCGCGCGCCCAGAGAGATGACCGCGGAGGACATGGCTTCGGTCAAGGGTCACTTTGCCCAGGCCGCCCGCCGCGCCCGCAAGGCCGGGTTCGACCTGCTCGAACTCCATTGCGCCCATGGCTATCTGCTCGCGAGCTTCCTCTCGCCCCTCACCAACCGCCGCACGGACGCCTATGGCGGCTCGCTCGAGAATCGGCTGCGCTATCCACTCGAGGTGTTCGACGCGGTTCGGGGAGCGTGGCCCGCGGAGCGGCCCCTCACCGTGCGCATCTCCGCTACCGACTGGGTGGATGGCGGAGTCGACGCGGTCGAAGCGGTGGCGATCGCCCGAGCCTTCAAGGAGCACGGCTGCGATCTGATCGACGCCTCGGCGGGTCAGACCGTGCCCGAGCAGCGACCGCGCTATGGCCGGCTGTTCCAGACGCCCTTCGCCGATCGCATCAGGCACGAGGCGGGAATCGCCACCATGGCGGTGGGCGCGATCTCCTCCTATGCGGATGCGAACACCATCCTGGCCGCGGGCCGGGCCGATCTCGTGGCCCTGGCGCGCGCCCACCTCTACGATCCCTATTGGACGCGCCACGCCGCCCAGGACTTCGGAGTGCGCCTGCCCTGGCCGGAGCCCTATTCGTCGATCAACCGGTACACCCCGAGATTCCGCTGATCTATGAGGGCCGAAACCGCTCTCGCCTTCGTTCTTGCCTTTGGCCTTGCTCCCGCCGCCGAGGCGAAGGTCATCCGCATCGTGATCGACGAGCGCTCCGTTCTGCCCGCCCTGCCTCAAAGTCCCGGCTTCGCCATCGCCTATGAGCAGATCGCGGGCCGCGCCTTCGGCGAACTGGATCCGAGGCTCGTGGGCAACGCACTCATCCAGGACATCGAACTCGCGAAGGATCCAGACGGCCTGGTTCGCTACGAGGCGACCTTCGTGATCTACAAGCCCGTCGACATGAAGCGGGCGAGCGGCCTCATGTGGCACGACGCCCCGAACCGCGGGCGCACTCCGAACTTCGCACCCCAGGAGCGCGCCTTTGGCGATGTGTTCCTCGCGAGCGCCTGGCAGGGCGACAACAGCGGCTCCACCGCGGTGCGCGATCGCGCAAGTATCTCGGGCCTGCAGTTCCTGAGGGTGCCGGTGGCTCGAGGGGCCGACGGCTCGAGGGTGAGTGGCGAGGTGCTCGCCCGCATCGTCAATCGCGCCGGGCCCGCGTCCCAGCCGCTGCTCGTCCAGGCGAACCCCGTGCCCTACCAGCCCATGAGCCTCGACACCACCCAGGCGCGGCTCGTTTCGCGCGGAGGCGAGAACCAGCGGGGCGAGGTGAGCGATGAAGTCGAGGTCGCGCCCACGGAGTGGGCCTTTGCCCGCTGCGACGCCGAGCATCCCTTTCCGGGCACGCCCGATCCGGCCCAGATCTGCCTGAAGAACGGCTTCGACCGCACGCGGCTGTATCAGGTCGTGTTCACGGCCAAAGACCCCTACGTCCTGGGCATCGGCTTCGCGGCCTGGCGTGACGTGGGCATGTTCTTCAAGCACGCGCGGGCCGACGCCAAAGGCGCTCCCAATCCGATCGCGGGGAGAATCAAGCACAGCATTGGCCGCGGCGTCTCCCAGTCCGGCAATTTCCTGCGGGGCTGGCTCCATCTCGGTTTCAATCGCGGCGAGGATGGCCGAAGGGTTCACGAGGGCCTCTGGCCGATCATCGCGGGCCGCCGCATCGCCCTCAACTTCCGGTGGGCCCAGCCCGACGGTGTGCTCGAGTTGTATCAGGCGGGCAGCGAAGGCCCGCAATGGTGGCTGCCCCGGGCGGATCCCGTCCGCGGTCTTCCCACGGCCGGGCTCTTGGGTCGCTGCCGGGCCACGCGCACCTGCCCCAAGGTCATGGAGCATTTCGGATCGGCCGAGGTATGGGCACTGAAGCTAACGCCCGCGTGGGTGGGTGCGGATGGAGCCCAGGACCTGCCGCTTCCGGATACGGTTCGCCGTTACTACCTCGCCAGCACGACGCACGGTGGAGGCCCCGGCGGCTTTGATACCAGCCTCCCCGGAGTGGGCTTGCCGGAGGCCGCCCCGACCTGCCCCGGGAACAACTTTGGAACGGGAACGCTTCCCCCCAATCCCGTGCCCCACACCCAGACCGTGAACGCCCTGCGCGTCCACTTCCGCAACTGGGTGATGAAGGGAACGCCGCCGCCGCCGAGCCGTTTTCCGACCCTCGCGCGAGGAGAACTGGCCCTCGCGACCAGGACCGCTCTGGGGTTTCCCGACCTTCCGGGCCTGCGCGCCACCGTGCCTGAAGACGACTTCATCATGCCCGTGCACGACTACGACTTCGGTCCGGACTTCCTTCCGGTCGATGGCTCGGGTGTCCCCTCGATTACTCCTCCGCGCATCCGGAAGTCCCTCCTCATGTTCGCCCCCAGGGTCGATGCGGACGGCAATGAAGTGGGAGGCGTGCCCGTGGTCCTGCTCGAGGCGCCTCTCGGCACCTACCTCGGGTGGAACATCACCGCGGGCGGAGACCGCCCGTTCCACCAGGGTCAGATCTGCAACTACGCCGGAGGCATGATCCCGTTCGCGCGCACCGCTCTCGAGCGACGCGCTCGAAACGATCCACGTCCCTCTCTCGAGGAGAGGTACGGATCACACGAAGGGTACGTGAAGGCGGTGAAGAAGGCGGCGGCTCACGCGATGGCGGAGGGGTTCCTCCTAAAGGAGGACGCCGCCGCGCTCGTGGTCGCGGCCGAACAGAGTCGCGTCCTGCGCTGAGCGGCTACACGTCGCTCCAGACCGCAAGCTCGTTGCCCGCGGGGTCTACGAAGTGAAAGCGCCGTCCGCCGGGGAACTCGTGGGTCTCGACCACGATCTTTCCGCCCGACAGGATGACCGCGTCGCGGACCGCTTCGAGGGCCACCGCGTAGATCACCACCAGCGCGCCGCCACGCCCGCCCTGCCTGCCGCCGTGGAAGCCGCCGTTCAGGCGGCCATCCTCGAAGCTCGCGTAGTCCGGACCGTAGTCGGTGAACTTCCAACCGAAGCAGGCCCCGTAGAAGGCCTTCGCTACCCCGACATCGTCCACGGGGAGTTCGATGTAGTCGATGCGCTTGTCGTGATCGGTCTGGGGCATGGGGGCAACGGTAGTGCCCCTGGTTCCACCTTGGCAAGTCTCGAGCGGGTCAATCGCCGCGTGGGCCCGCCCGCTCCGCCGCCTTTTGTGCACTCCGTACCGCGGAGTCGGTGGCCCAGTCCCAGGCGGCGCGTTCCTCACCGGTGAGGCCGGCAAGGAAGGGGGAACGAAGGACCTCCTCGTACCACTCGAGCTCGATGCGGTAGGCCTCTGTCTCCTCGAGGGCGCCATCGCGATGCGCGAGCTCGTGGCGCATGGCTCCGCCGAGGCTCAGCCAGGCGAAGGCGTCCTGGTAGGAGTAGGGCACGCCCGACGCTCCCGCCGGAAAGAGATGAAGGCGCGGATTGAGAAGGGCCACGCGCCGAACGTAGATCCGCCGGACCAGGCCGAGGGCCTCGACATACGCGGCCCATCGGTCGGGCCCGAGTCCGGGGGCGATCCACAGTTCGTTCCCGGTCCGCAGGCCTTCGAGCCGGGCCGCGAGACCCTCCTGGCCCAGGAGGGACAGCCGGCCCTGCAGCCGCCGAAAGGCGGCGAGTTCCTCGGGCCGATTCTCGTCGAGGCGGACTCCGAGCGATCCCACCGCGGCGTCGCACTTGGCCTCCGCGATTCGGAGAACACCGAAGTAGGTGGCGCTTGCAAGCACCAACGCGCCGATCAGCTGCTCACGCGCCCGCATCGCGTGCGTTCCCCCCCAAGACTCAGCCGCCGATGATCCCGAGGGGCGCCCGGCCCTTCCAGCGGCCGCGGGTGAAGTCGGGTACGTCGACCGCCTTCGAACGGGCCGCGTTGGAGGTGGCCGTGAGTTCGACCATGCAGCTCCAGGCCGCCGCGTCGTACACGTCGTAGTCGGTGGGCTGGCCCTGCTGCAGGCATTCGACGAGGCGCAGGTCCTCGAGGAAATCCATGCCCCCGTGTCCGTGCTTGGCGTTGATCACGCGATCGGCCTTCCAGAGGGGATGGTCCCACTCCGCGGCGAATTCCTCGAGCGGTCGGTAGCGATGCTCGGGCTTCTGTCCATCGAAGTAGAAGCGCGGAGGGAAGCCGGAGTAGATGCCCTTGCTGCCCTGGAAGAGGTTGTAACGCGCGTAGGGCCGCGGCAGGTTCGTGTCGTGGACCAGGTAGATGGTCTTGCCGAGCTTCGTCTTGATCATCGCAGTGTGGACATCGCCCAGCACGTAGCGTTCCTTGCGGCGCGGATCGTCTTCGGGCAGGTGCTCGCGCTGGAAGTCCTGCAGGCCGCGCGACTGGCTGGCCATGGCCACGAGGTAATCGAACTGATCGCCGCGATTGATTCCCATGGCCTGGGCCGCGGGGCCAAGGCCATGGGTGGGATAGAGGTTCGCGTTCAAGCGGGTGGCGTGGGCGCGCCGCCAGAGCCCCTCGTCGCGCGTCTCGAACTTGATCTCGCGCAGGTCGTGCTGATAGCCGACCTCCGCGTGCATGGCCTCGCCGAAGAGCCCCTTGCGGAGCATGTGCAGAACCATCAACTCCGGCCGGTCGTAGCAGCAGTTCTCCATGAGGAGGCAGTGCTTTTGAAGCCTCTCGGCGGTTTCGACCAGCTTCCAGCAGTCTTCCACGGTCTGGGCCGCGGGGACTTCGCTCGCCGCGTGCTTCCCGTTCTTCATGGCCGCGAGCATGACGCTCACGTGCCACTCCCAGGGGGTCGCGGTATAGACGAGGTCGAGATCCTCTTCGGCGCAGAGTCGTTCGAAGTCCCGGGGCCCTCGGGTGAAGGCTTTGGGCTCGCGCTTTCCCGCCTCCCGCGCGAGCGTCTGCGCCCGCTCCGTTTTCTCCGGAACGATGTCGCACACCGCCCGCAACTCGACGCCCTCGATGTCGAGGAGGTTCTTGATGTGCTCGGTGCCCTGGAGTCCGCACCCCACGAAGCCGACGCGGACCACGGGAATCGGGGCGGTCCGGAAGAAGTCCGCCCCGGATTCGCCTCGGGCCTCTGCCTGGGCGGCGCCCGCTTTCGCCCCCAGAGTGGCGGCCACCGACGCGGCCGCACTGGCCTCGATGAAGGCGCGGCGGGAGAGGTTGGTTTCGGTCATGGGTCTGCTCGATTACCTTTGATGAAGTCTGGTGGACCTTACCCCAAGCAAACGCCCCCGGAGGTTTCGCTGCGGATCCCTCTAGAAGGGAGAGTACTGGCGAGCGGCGGGGACGCTCGCGAACGTGTCGTCCTCGGCGATCCAGGCCGTGAGCCTTCCGCCCCACACGCAGCCGGTGTCGAGCCCGCGGAGACCAGGGCGTTTCACCAGTCCCGGGCGGGCCCAGTGCCCGAACACGATCGTCTCTTTGAAGCGGCCCTGCATGTGCTCGTGCCAGGGGCGGAAACCTGGAGCCTGCGGGGGATCCGCCTCGGGCTTTGGCATCCGCCCCTGCGCATCGCACCACCGCACGCGGGTGGCCACGTCGATGTTGGGGTGAGGCTTCTCGGGATCGAGACCTGAGAGTTCCGCCACCGGATCCTTCCAGGAGGGGGAGAGGCCCGCGTGCACCAGGAAGAGGCCCGGAAAGGCCTTGATGAGAGGCCGCGCCCGAAGCCAGGTGAGCAGTTCGTCGCAGTCCGGCGCTTCGAGCACCGGAGTCAGGGTGTCGGCGGGCTTCATCTGGCGCTCACCCCGGCGCGCGGCCAGGAGGTGAAGATCGTGGTTTCCAAGCACCCCTCCCGCGCCGAGTGATTTGAGCAGGCGCAAGGTGCCGAGCGAGTCGGGGCCGCGATTCACGAAATCTCCCACCGGCTCGAGGATGTCCTTCGCGGGGTCGAAGCGGAGGACGGCGAGCAACCGCTCCAGTTCGTCGCGGCACCCCTGGATGTCGCCGATGAAGATGCGCCGGGTCATGGCCGACCCCTTCTTGCCGGACCGGACACTAGCGCCTCGTCGAACGCAGGCTGCGGCCCTTGGCCGCGTACATCACCTGATCCGCCCGGGCCATGACGTCCGCGAGACATTCGCCCGGGAGGCGCAGGGCCACCCCGAAGTTGCAGGCGGCGGGGCTCTCGTCCCTGGTGGCGGTGATCACGCGGTCGGCCACCGCGCGTCCCTCCTCGTCGGTGGGGGTCCTTATGAGCAGCGCGAATTCGTCACCCCCGAGCCGCACCAGGATGTCCTCGCTGCGGTGCATCCGCAGCAGGAAGTGAGCGAAGGCCCGCAGGACGCGGTCTCCCTCCTCGTGCCCGTAGGTGTCGTTGATGGCCTTGAAGCCGGTGAGGTCGAAGAGCAGGCAGGCGAAGCGCGTGGACTCTTCCTCCAGGTCGGCCCGGCGCTGGTCGAGATACCGGCGGTTGAAGCAGCCGGTGAGCGGGTCGCGATAGCTCAGTTCCTCGAGCCGCGCCTCCAGTTCCTTCCGCGCGGTGATGTCGCGGACGATCGTGCGCATCCGATAGGGGCGCCCGGAGGGGTCCAGGATGAAGGTGCTGTGGGTCTCGGCGGGGAAGAGGGCGCCGTCGCGACGGCGCATGGTGAACTCACGGAGGTCCTGATTCTGGGAGCGCACGTACCGCGTGCCCCGCCCCTGCGCGAAGCCCTCCTCGATGCGCCGCCGCGTCTCCGTCTGGGCGCGCTCGTACTCGCTGCCGGCGAAGATGTCCCGCGCGGTCATGGCGAGCGCTTCTTCCGGGGAACAGCGGAAGACCTGGCAGGCCAGGCGATTCATGAAGATCACCCGCTCGGTTGCGATGTCGCCTTCGAGCAGCGCGTCCGGGAACTCCAGGCGCAGGTTTTCGAGGTCCTGCCGCAGCGCGGCGATTTCGGCTCTGAGGGCGTCGATTTCGTCTGCCAAGGGAGTGCCTTCGCCGGCAGTATAGGAGGCCGCCACGGCGACCGCCCCTGGCCAAGCCGCCCTCCGGGCGATAATCACGGCTCATGGCGATCGCTCTGTCCGTGAATCTCAACAAGGTGGCGCTCCTCCGGAATTCGCGGGGCGGAGCGAACCCCTCGCCGCGGGTCGCCGCCAACACCTGCCTCGATGCCGGGGCCTCCGGGATCACCCTGCACTGGCGCCACGACAACCGGCACACCCGCGAGTCCGACGTGCGGGACCTGCGCGCGCTGTGCCGCGAACGCGGCGCCGAATTCAATCTGGAAGGCGACCTGCGGGAGGAGCTCATCGCTCTCGCCTGCCAGATCCGCGTCGACCAGTGCACTCTCGTTCCCGTCAGTCCGGGCGAGATCACGAGCGACCACGGATTCTCACTGCCGCGCGAGGCCCCCGCGATCATGCCCACGATCGCCCGCCTCCATGACCGGGGCATCCGAACCTCGATCTTCGTGGATGCGAACGCCGCGATGATGGAGGAGGCCGCGAAGACGGGCGCGCGGAGGATCGAGATCTACACCGGTCCCTACGCGGAGGCGCAGGGGACGCCGGGCGGCGAGGCTGAGTTTGCCAGGGTGCGCGACACCGCGCGCGCCGCGGCGGCGTGCGGCCTGGGCGTCAACGCGGGTCACGACCTGGACCTGCGCAATCTCCCTCGCCTCGCCCGCGAAGTCCGGGAGATCAACGAAGCCTCGATCGGTCACGCGCTCCTCGCCGATGCCCTGTACCTCGGACTCCACGAGACCGTCCGCCGCTACGTCGCCGCCTGTCACGGTGAAGACAAAGGGGCGCCCCTCACGCATTAGCGCCGTCGCGACCCCGAGGCGGCCAGCCGCGAATGACGTCGTGGGTCGCAAACCGCCCCCGCGAAATTCGGAGCCGGCTCCGGCCATGACGCGCCGGCCGGAGGTCACCGCACGGGCAGGGCGACGAGGTACTCCGCAAACCGCTCGTTGAATAGCGCCCCCGGCCGACGTTCGCGGATCCGTTCCACTACCGCGGGTCCGGGCATCCCGAGGTCGTGGAGGATGAGGCCCGCGACCAGCGCGGATCTATTGAAGCCCATGCCGCAGTGGGAGAGAACGCGATGGCCGGATCGCACCAGGTGGGCGCCGAGCAGCACCACCGACGAGAGCTTGGTGGGGTCGGGGAGCGCGTCGTCGAAGATCGGGAAGTAGAGGTAGAGCTGCTTGTTGTGCGAGGTGGGGACGCCCGGATCGACCCCGGCGTCGAGGTCAATGACCGCGTCGATGCCCCGATCGACGACGACCGACCAGTCCTCGATCGCCGGCGAGATGAAGAGGTAGCCTGCGTCGTCGACCTGGAACAGCTCGCTCATCAGGCCCGCGGGTCTACCCGCGCTTCGACATCACCGTGTAGTCGCGCTTCCCCGAGCCCAGGAACACCTGGCGCGGCCGCGCGATCTTCTGCTCCTTGTGGTCCTCGATCATCTCCTCCCACTGCGCGAGCCAGCCCGCGGTGCGGGGGATGGCGAAGAGCACGGGGAACATGTCCACGGGGAAGCCCATGGCCTGGTAGATGATCCCGGAGTAGAAGTCCACGTTCGGGTAGAGCTTGCGCTTGATGAAGTACTCGTCCTCGAGGGCGATGCGCTCCAGTTCGATGGCGATCTCGAGGAGCGGATTGTGGCCGGTGACCTCGAAGACCTGGTCGGCCATCTTCTTGATGATCTTGGCCCGGGGATCGAAGTTCTTGTAGACGCGGTGGCCGAAGCCCATGAGCCGTACGTCGCCGCCCGAGGCCTTCACATCGGCCACGAACTTGGCCACGTTGGCCTTGCTGCCGATTTTTTGCAGCATCCGCAGCACCGCCTCGTTGGCCCCGCCGTGGAGGGGACCGTAGAGCGCGCCGATGGCCGCGGCCATGGATGAGTAGGGATCGCTCTCGGCCGAGCCCACCGTGCGCATGGCCGTCGACGAACAGTTCTGTTCGTGGTCGGCGTGGAGGATGAACAGCACCTCGAGCGCCTTCTCCAGCACCGGGTTCACCTTGTACTGGCCCTCGGTGCGTTTGAACATCATGTTCAGGAAGTTGCCGCAGTAGCTGAGCTCGTTGTCGGGCAGGACGTAGTGGAGGCCGGTGCGATGCCGGAAGGCATAGGCCGCGATGGTGGGGATCTTCGCGATGAGGCGATGGATCTGCTTGCGGCGCACATCCTTGTCCCGCACTTTCTTGGACTCGGGATAGAAGGTGGAGAGGGCGGCCACCACCGACATGACCATGCCCATCGGATGAGCGTCATACCGGAACGCGTCGATGAGCTCCTTGATGTTCTCGTGCACCATGGTGTGGTGCGTGATGTCGTCGGTGAAGACCTCGTACTGGGGGCGGGTGGGAAGCTCGCCGTTCAACAGGAGGTAGGAGGTTTCGAGATGGTTCGACTGCTCGGCCAGCTGCTCGATGGGATATCCGCGATAGTTGAGGATGCCCACGTCCCCGTCGATGAAGGTGATCCTCGAGGTGCACGACGCAGTGTTCGTGTACGCGGGGTCGTAGGACATGAGGCCGAAGTCGTCAGCCGCCGCCTTGATTTGTCTTATGTCGATCGCGTTGATCGTCCCGTTCTTGATCGGGATTTCATAGACCTTGCCGGTGCGGTTATCGGTGATCGACAGTGTGTCCTTGGTCATGTTCTTGTGTCGCGGCTCCCTTGACCGCCTGGTCCGACCCTGAGGCTAGCAAAGGTCGTTCGCTGCTGAAAGTCACACCGCTCCGCGGGTGGGCAGGGTGAAGCACACCGTGGTTCCCTTGCCGAGGCCCTTCGACTCCACCCACAGCCGTCCCCCGTGCACTTCGATGATCCGCTTGACGATGGCGAGGCCGACGCCGGTGCCGACGCTCTGGGGATCGAGTTTCTCGAACAGGCCCACCATTCTCTCCACGTTCGCGGCGGCGACGCCCATGCCGTTGTCCTTGACGAAGAAGACCGGCCGTCCGTCCGAAGCGGAGGGCCGCGAGCCGATCACGATCCGCGGGACGGTCTGCTCGCCCACGAACTTGGCCGCGTTGTCCAGGAGGTTCTGCAGCACCTGGACGAGCCGCGACCGGTCGCCGAAGACGTCGGGAAGATCCTCCTCGATCTCCACCCGCACCCGGGCCGCGTCCAGCCGACCGCGAACCAGGTCCATGGCTTCGCGGGCGAGGTCGCCGAAAGCCACTCGCTCGGGAGGGTTCACGATGCGGCCGATACGTGAGAGGTTCAGGAGTTCGTCGAGCAGCTTCTGCATACGTCCGGTGGCGTTGAGAATCCGCTGGACGTCCGTGCCCAGCCGGTCGAAGCGGCCGTCCTTGACATCTTTCTCGATGGAGCCGAGGAATCCGCGCACGGTGATGAGCGGGCTCTTCAGATCGTGGGAGACCGTGTAGGTGAAACGCTCAAGCTCGGTGTTCTTGCGCTCGAGCTCCTGGATGAGCGCGTTGCGTTCCGCCTCCGCGTTCTTTCGTTCGGTGACGTCGAGCACGGTTCCGTTGATGCGCGGCGCGGCGCCAAGGGTCGGCGTGGCCCGGCCCTGGATCTGGATCCAGCGCACCGAGCCGTCGGGCCAGGTCACCCGGTGCGTGGCCTCGAAGGCGGGCAGGCGTCCAGCCCTGGCTTCGGCAATCACGGCCTCGAGCCCGGCGCGGTCGTTGTGGTGTGCGGCCTGAGTGTAGGCCTCGATGTTGCCGGGGAGCGGGGTGGCGCGGCCGCCCAGGAGGGCATCGACCCGCCCGGACCAATGGACCTCCCCGGAGGCAGTGTCCCAGTCCCACGTGCCCATCCGCGAGGCCTCGAGCGCCAGCTGGAGTCGCTCTTCGCTGTGACGAAGCGCGTTCTGGCGGTCGCGCTCCAGCTCGTCGCGGTGAATGATGAGAATGATCGACAACCCGCTCCCGATGGCCACGAGCACGACGGGAGTGAGGATCGACCTCAAGCCGGGCACGTGCTGCGGGATGAGCAGGGGAGTGGCGAGGAGGCAGACGAAACAGAAGGCGGCGAAGAGGGTGGCGCCCCGACGGTCGAGGAGGATGCTCGACAGGATGATCCCGATGATCAGGTACGTGAACGCGCTGTTCGGTTGTCCCCCGGCGAGAACCGAGATCAGGGTCACGAGCGGGAACATGGCGAGGGTCAGGGACGCGGCCATCAGATAGCGGCCGCTGCGATTGAGCAGGGCGGCGGAGACCAGGAAGACGTATCCGTACCACGGCGGCGAATATCCCGGACGGGTGAGGACGGAGATCGCGTCGCTGGCGCCGAAGGTCACCGCCATCAGGAGCAGGAAGGTCGAGAGAAGGCGGCGCTTCCGAGGGATCTCCGGATCGAGGCCGAGCCGTCCCGGTTCCCGCGGGGTCACGGCCGGTCGGGGTCCGGTTGAAGGGGTTGCGACCAGCGGACGAAGCGCGTCACTCCCTGGATTCTAGTGTCCTTGTGGACGTCCCACATCCAGACGGGCCTTCGTTCGAAAACGGACACCGGGGCCGCGGCAGCGGGGACGACGCAACCGCCTCTCAAGGGAATGTGGAGAAGGCCACGGCGAGCGCGAGCGAGGAAACCGCCCGGACCGCCTGGCACGGCCATTGCTGCGAAAGTCCGCCATGCTGGCCATGATGAACGTTCGCCTTGCCCTGCGGTCCTTGCTGAAACGGCGGGCCTTTTCCGGAATGGCCGTCTTGATTCTCGCCCTTGGCATCGGTCCGAACACCGCGATATTCAGCGTGGTGAACGCAGTTCTGCTTCGAGCCCTGCCCTACGGCGAGTCCTCGTCCCTCGTCACCCTCTACGCAGATGGGACGGCGCGGAGTCAGGGCGGCCGGGTGGGCACGACCGCGGGCGATTTCGCCTGGTGGAAGGATCGGGTGAAAGCGTTCAGCGGGATGGCGGCGCTGCGCAACGACAGCCGGAGGATCACCAGCATTGAAACGCCCCTGGTGCCTCTTGTCCACGAAGTCACCGCGAATTACTTCGATGTCCTGCAAGCACCCCCGGCTCTCGGGCGCGGCTTCCTCCCCGGTGAGGATGCGTCCGGGCAGGCCCAGGTGGCGGTGCTCGGGTACGGGCTTTGGCAGAGTGCTTTCGGCGGCGATCCAGGGGTCGTCGGGCGCAAGGTCGACCTCGACGGCGTGCCGCACACCGTGGTTGGAGTGATGGGCCGAGACTTCTTCAGCGCCCACCTCTTCTCGAACGTGCAGCCCGGTATCTTCGTCCCGAAAGCGTTCGGCCTTCTCCGCGATGAGCATGCGACGCGGGACGTCCTCGTCTACGGCCGCCTCGCCCCGGGAGAGACCCTCCAATCCGCCCAGGCGGAGATGACGGCGGTGGCCGCGAGCCTCGCCCAGGAACATCCGCAGACCAACGATCGGTGGAGTGTCGCAGTCGTACCCATCCGCGAGGTCGTGCTCGGTCAGTTCGGGCCGGCGAGCCGCATCCTCCTCGCGCCGGTCTGCCTGGTTCTTCTGATCGCCTGCGCCAACGTGGCGAACCTGATGCTCACCCGCTCGAGCGAACGCTCTCGCGAGATCGCCCTTCGCATCGCCCTGGGCGCCAACCAGCGGCGGATCGTCGCCGAACTTCTCACGGAAAGCCTGCTGATCTCGCTTGCGGGAGGGGCGCTCGGCGCCCTCATCGCCTGGCTCGCCGTCGATCCGCTCGCCCGCCTCATCCCCGCCCAGGCCGGGGTGCCGTTCCTCGATCGGGTCGAGGTGGACGGCTTCGTGCTCGCGTTCACCCTCGCTCTCTCCGTGATCTCGGGCGTCCTGTGCGGGCTGTATCCGGCGCGTGAGGCCACCCGGGTGGCCCTGAACGAGGTGCTCCGCGAAGGGGGCCGCGGCCAGGCCTCGGGCCGGGGCGCTCGATTCCGGAGCCGGCTGGTGATGGTTGAAGTCGCCCTTGCCGTGGTGGTGGCGGCGGGAGCCGGTCTCATGATGCGGACGTTCGAGGGTCTGCAGGCGTTCCGGCCCGGGTTCGATGCCGAACGCATCCTCACCCTGCGCACCTCTCTCCGCGGCGACGAGTTCGCGACCCCGGCGTCACGGATCGCCCACTTCGAGGAGTTGCAGCGGAGGCTCGCCGCCCTCCCCGGGATCGACGCCGTGAGTGCCACGAGCTTTGAGCCGCCGACTCCGGCCTCCGGGGGCTTTGGAGGGATCCGCCTATCGATCCCCGGACTTCAAGACGATGGGGCGGCGCCCCCGAGCGCGGTGTCGAGCATCGTCATGCCCGGCTTCTTCGAGACTCTCGGGATTCCGGTCTTCTCCGGTCGCGGCATCACCCGCGACGATCTACCCGGGTCACGTCGCGTGGGCGTGATCAATCGGGCCATGGCCGAGAAGTTCTTCCCGGGACTCGACCCCCTGGGTCGGACCTTCGCCATCCATGGGCCGTCGTCCTCGCCCATGGAGATCGTGGGCGTGGTGGGGAACGTGCTTACCGCGGGCAACGATCCGACGCCGCGCCCCGTCTTCTACCTGCCCCATGCTCAGAATCCGCTCGCGGTCATGACCGTGGTGATGCGGGTCCCCCAGGGCGATCCGCTGGCCCTGGCGCGCGAGGCCGAGAAGACCGCCTGGTCGCTCTCGCGGTCCACCAACGTCTACTTCGTCCGGTCGCTCGCGAGCCGTCTCCTCGATCTCAATTGGCAGTCCCGCTTCGGAGCGATGTTGCTCGGGGCCTTCGCGATCCTCGCCCTTCTCCTGGGTGCGGCGGGAATCTACGCGGTCATCTCGCACGCGGTGGCGCAGCGAAGGACGGAGATCGGTCTGCGCATGGCTCTTGGGGCCAAGGCTACCGAGGTGCGGATCATGATCCTGCGTGGGGGCCTCGGGATCAGCGCGAAAGGGGTGGCTCTGGGACTCCTGGCCTCGCTCGCGACCACCCGGCTGCTGAGCGGCCTCCTGTACGGAGTCACCCCGGGTGACCCCATCACGCTCGGGTCGGTGTCCCTGCTCCTCATCACGGTGGCGGCCCTCGCCTCCCTCGTGCCCGCGGTGCGGGCGAGTCGCGTCGACCCCGGTACCGTGCTTCGGGAGTAGCCGCGGAGGTTAGAGTTTCGATTCTCCCCGCTCGTGGGAAGTCTGGAGGCTCACATGCGTTTTCCGCCCCGCCCTTCGCTCTCTCTCGTCTGGGTTCTCGTTGGCCTGATGGCGGTCCCCGATGTCTTCGCCCAGAAGCGCCTGCCGGCGCCTGCCGGCGACCCTGCATCGCTCTATCCCACGATCGATGCGGCGGCGAACCAGATCCTGCCTCGGGTCGTGGCCTGGCGACGCGATTTCCATGAGCATCCCGAGCTGGGCAACAGCGAGATCCGCACCGGCAAGATCGTGGCCGACGAGTTGCGGGCGCTGGGCTTTGAAGTGAAGACTGGAGTCGCGAAGACGGGAGTCGTCGGATTGCTGCGCGGCTCCAAGCCCGGACCCGTGGTGGCGCTGCGATCGGACATGGACGGACTCCCCGTGGCGGAGGAAGTGGACCTGCCGTTCAAGTCGAAGGCCACGGCACTTTGGGGCGGCCAGCAGACCGGGGTCATGCATGCCTGCGGCCACGACAATCACCTTGCCATCCTCCTCGGCACCGCGCACGTCCTCGCTGGCCTCAAGCCTCAGCTCGCGGGAAGCGTCAAGTTCATCTTCCAGCCCGCAGAAGAAGGACCGCCTCCCGGTGACGAGGGCGGGGCTGAGCTCATGGTGAAGGAAGGCGTGCTGAACGATCCCAAGGTCGAAGCGATCTTCGGCCTGCACGTCTTTCCTTATGAGACGGGGACGCTCGCCTGGCGTTCGCGCGGCATCATGGCCGCGGGCGACCGGATCGAGATCACGGTGACCGGCCGGCAAACCCATGGAGCCCAGCCCTGGGCGGGGGTCGATCCCATCGTAGTGAGCTCGCAGATCGTGCTCGGCCTCCAGACCCTGGTGTCGCGACAGGTCGACCTCACGCTGGCTCCGGCCATCGTGACCATCGGCGCCATGAACGGAGGCAATCGGCACAACATCATTCCCAACGAGGTCAGGATGATCGGGACGCTGCGCACCTACGACCAGGGCATGCGCGACCTCCTCATCGAGAAGATCAAGCGGACCGCGTCCCTGATCGCGCAGAGCGGGGGCGCCACCGCCGAGGTGACCTTCGGGCAAGGCCTGCCCGTCACCTACAACGACCCGGCCCTCACGGCGAGGATGGACGCGACCCTGCGCCGCGTGGGTGGCGCGAAGATCGTCCCGGACGTGAGCCCGAGCACCACCTCTGAGGACTTCGCTTTCTTCCAGAAGCAGGTTCCGGGGGTCTTCTTCTTCCTGGGCGTGACCCCGAAGGGCACCGCTCCCGAGAACATCTACGCCAATCACTCCCCGCGATTCTTCGCCGATGAAGCCGCACTCATTACCGGCGTGAGGGCCATGTCTAACCTGGTCGTGGACTACCTGAGTCTCAAGCGGTAAGACGCCTCGTGGTCTCGAGGAGACTCATCACCACGGTCTTCACCGACTTCTGCTGCCAGGCCTGGGTGAGCGAGCCGTCTTCGGCGAAGGCCTGATCGGCCTTCGGCAGCGGGAACTGCTCGGGGATCACGTGGGCCAGAAGCTTGGCGAGAGAGTTCCGGAGGTGCGACAGGCAGACCACGCCCCCGAACGCGCCGGGGGACGCGGCCATGAGCGCCACCACCTTGCCCCGATACGGCTCGAGTCCGCTCCGGCCGTCGACGTCGCGACTCAGCCAGTCGATCGCGTTCTTGAGGAGTGAGGGAATCGTGCCGTTGTTCTCGGGAGAGACGATAAGGAACGCGGGGTGGGAGACGAACAGTTCCCGGAGCCGTCGCGCCTCCGCGGGCATCCCCTCGCGCTCTTCGAGGTCGCCCTCATAGATGGGCATGGGGAAGTCGCGCAGGTCGATGAACGTGGCTTCGCCCCCGCTTTCGTCGATGACGCGCGCGGCCGCGCGCGCGAGTTTCTTGTTGAGCGACGCTTCGCGAGCGCTGCCCGCAAAGACAAGGATCCTGGGCTTCTGGTTCACGTCTTTCACCTCAGAGAAGGAGGGGTCATGGGTCAAAGGTGGCGGAGGAGGGCCTGAACGTCCGCCGCGTCATGGTACGCGCCGAAGCCGAAGCGCACCCGGTCGCCGCGGTGATCGACGATCACGTTTCGCTCAGCCAGTCGCCGCGCGATCGCACCCGCATCGTCGCGGCGAAAGGTGAGGAAGTGTCCGAGACCGGACACGCCGTCGTCCGGGGCGATCAGGTCCCTTACCGAAACAAGAGCGTCGGTGCGATCGGCGAGACCGTCGAGGAAGAGGCGTTGCAGGGACTTCACGTGGGCGTCAATCGCTTCGATGGCGAGACCGCGCGACTGAAAGGCTCGGGCCACCGCGTTGAAGCGATAAAGCCCGACCGGATCGAAGGTGGCCCCCATGAACCGAAAGCCGTCATTGGAGAAAGGGACTCGCGCGAACTCGCCGCTCTGGAGCGCTCCGAAGCCCGCGAACCACCCGGTGTTGAGCGGACGGCCGGCGAATCCGCGCGGCACGGCCAGGAAGCACGCACCCTCGCCGCTCTGCGCGTACTTGTAGCCGCCGGCCAGATAGAACGCGCGATCCGCGATGTTTCGCAGGCTGGTCGGTACGGCGAAGAAGCCGTGGTACCCGTCGATCACGACCAGGGCGCGCTCGAAGGCGCCGTTCACGATGTGCTCGAGATCGCGCACCACGAAACCCGAGTTGAACAGGACCTGGCTGAAGAACACGAGATCGTTGTCGGGAGCTTCGGCCGCGCGGATGAAGCGGCTGGTGAAAGTTGCGAAGGGCTCGGCGGCCACGCGCGTGATGTCTATGAGGGACTCCTCCTCGAGTCTCGCCATCTGCCGGGAGGCGCTCAGGAACTCGGCGTCCGTGGTCGTGACCTTCAGTCTTCGGCCGGGAGGAAAGCAGGAGAGCAGCCGGACCACGAACTCGTGGGTGTTGGAGGCAAAGGCGATCTGCGAAGGCGAGGGGAGGTCGAGCCAATGCGCGATGTGTCCCTGGGCCTCGGGAATGACTTCGGCGAACACCCGGTCCCACTTCAGATCGGCGAGGCGGGCTGCGTCGTCCCAGGCCTCGAGCTGAGCGTCGCGGGTGACGTCCGGCCAGGGATGGTGAGAGTGCGCGGCGAAATGCAGACGGCCGGGAGCCGCTTGGAGGAATCGGGAGTAGAGGTCCTTCATGCCCCGGCCGCCTCGGTCAATGCGATGATTCTGCGAAGTCTCATGCGGTCGCCCATTTTGCCCCCATTCCTCCTTGCCCTCGCAATTGCCGCGTGCCGCGCCCCGTCCGATACCGTCCCCAAGGACTCGGCCCTCGACTCGGAGCTGAAACTTCTCGAGCGGCAGGTGGCTTCGCTCGAGGGCGCCATCGCGGACGCGAAGAAAGGGCGGCTGTTTTCGCCCGGCGATCTCGCCATCAGCGTCTCTGAGGAGGTGGTGCAGAAGGCGGCGGTCCAGGCCCTGCCCATCGAGAGGCCGATCAGCGACGACTTCCAGGCCCGCATCGATCGCGCGGTCGTGTCCTTCCGGTCGATGCAGGGATCGGTTCGGCTGGAGGGGCGGGTCTGGACGCCGTCGGCGCCTGCCACCTACGCGGACCTCATCCTCCTGGGCGGGATCGATGACGTCC
Organism: uncultured Acidobacteriota bacterium; assembly: GCA_964646485.1. Lineage (GTDB taxonomy): Bacteria > Acidobacteriota > Vicinamibacteria > Fen-336 > JAGNNV01 > JAGNNV01. Next base: position 6,286 of record CAZYEA010000012.1, on the reverse strand, counting down.
GGGTGGAGAAGGACACGGGCATGCTGACCGCGGAGATCGTCCTCGACGGCTGGGACGTCAAGCGCGCCTCGGCCGTGGGCGCCGAGGGCGATTGGATCAACGGCGTGGTGAGGCTCATGGGAGATCGCGGCCTCGCTGCGCTGCGAGACCTGGTGCCGGTGATCCGCATTCCCGTGGGCATCGAGAAAGGGATCGACCTTCCCGGAGTCTCGGGTGGACCGGTGACCATTCCCTCCGGCCATCTGCCCCTCGATGCCCAGGTCGCCCGTGTGCTTCCCTTGTCGGGCCGGCTGTGGGCGATGGTTCACGTGTCGACCTCGGGCTGGCAAGGCTCGACGGGGGCGAAGTGATGAGACGGAGTTTCGCGGCCCTCGTGGTGCTCTGCTTCGGCTTCGCGGCTTGGTCCTCGACTCCGGAGGCGGCCCTGACCCCGGAGGCCGTCCGCGCCCGTATCGAGGCCCGGAAGGCGGAGCGGCTGCGCCTTCAGGAGGAATTGAGGTCGCTCCTCGACGAGGACTCCCGCCTCATCGACGCCCCCAAGGGCGACATTCTCATCGGCGTGCCCACGACTCTCGTGGAGTCGATCGTCACCGAAGCCTTGACCGGCCCGCTCCGACGCGTTCGCCTCTCGCTCAAGGATGTGGTGAAGACCCAGCTCTCGGATGAGGTTCGCACCAAGACACTCCTCGGCACCATGACCCTCGGGCGCTACGAACTCGTGGTGAACGTGCAGCAGGTGAGCGCGGTCATGAGGCCCGGGATTCCCACCCTTGTCTTTGGAGCGAACCGGATCGCGGTCGACCTTCCCGTGAGTGTCGAGTCGGGCGATGTGAAGGCGAATCTGCTCTTCAAGTGGGATGGCCGCAAGCTCGCGGGCATCGTGTGCGGCGACCTGACTGGCGAACACGCACTGCGAGCGGCCGTGCCCCCGGTGAAGGTGCGGTTGCGCGGACGGTTCGAGGTCGAGGCGAAGGGCGAGCAACTGAGGGTCCGCCCGGTGATCGCCCCCGTGGAGATGGCGTTCAAAGTCGAGCCCGAACAGCGAACGTGGGATTACATCGACGGCCTGATCGAGAGCAAGAACGCGGTCTGCGAGGCCGCTTTGCGCAAGGCCGCGGTCGGGCAGAAGGTGAAGGACCTCGTGGCGCGCGGTTTCCGGGTGAAGCTGCCGAGCAACTGGCTCCATCCCATGACCTTGCCCGCCTCGTTCCGGAACACCTTCGATGTTCAGGGCACGAGTGCGGGGCTCGCCATCCTCCCCACCGGCGTCTCGGTGACGAAGACGCGTCTGTGGTACGGGGCCAATCTCAGTCTGAAGAGGCAGCCGGAGTCGAAGGCTTCCAGCACTCGGGCCCGAGAGTGAAGAGGAAGGTTGAACCGGACCCAAGGCCTTGAGACTCCGCCCAGATGCGGCCCCCGTGCGCCTCCACGATGCGCTTGACCAGGGACAGCCCCACCCCGGTTCCCTCCGCCCTCGGATCGAGCTTCTCGAAGATGTTGAAGATCCGCTCCCGATAGGCGGGGTCGAGACCCGCACCGTTGTCGCGGACGAAGAAGGCGGGCTCGGCGCCTGGACGAAGGCCGATCTGCACCGCGGGCGGGCGGCCCGCGACCGTGAACTTGGCCGCGTTCTCCAGGAGGTTCTGCAACACTTCGAGAAGGCGCCGCCGATCCGCCCTCAGGGTGGGCAGACCTTCCTCGATCTCGACGGCGACGGCCTTGTCCCTGAGCGTGCCCTGAAGCAGCTCCACCGCGTCCCGGGCCAGGTCTCCCATGGCCACATCCTCCGTCGGGTTCACGATGCGGCCCACCCTCGACAGCTCGAGCAGGTCGGTGAGCAGCCTCTGCATCTTGTCCGTGGCCGCGGCGATGCGAGCGAGGTCCTTCTTCCCCTGTTCGGGCGCGGCGGGGCCGAGCTCGGTGGCGATCATTCCCGCGAAGCCCTGGATGGTGACGAGGGGGCTCCGCAGGTCGTGCGACACCGTGTAGGTGAAGCGCTCGAGCTCGGCGTTCTTGCGCCCGAGATCGGCGAGAAGGGCGCCCCGTTCCGCCTCGGCGCGGCGCAGGCGGGCGGTCTCCTCCTGGAGTGCGGCCTGATGAGATCGCACTTCCCGGGACATCGTTCGCAGCGCCCGGGCGAGCTCGCCCAATTCGTCGCTCGACTCGGTGGGGAGAGGATGGTCGAGATCGCCCTGGGCGAAGGCCCGGGCCGCCCGGCCCATCTCGGCCAGGGGCAGGCTCAACGAGCGGGAGAGGCGGGCGCTGGTCATGGCGCCGAGGAGCAGACTGAAACCGAGGGCCACGACGAAGAGGACGAGCAGCGACCTCTGATGAGAGGACCACAGGGTGGACGTCTGTTCGTCGATGCGGCGCAGGCCGGCCTGGGAGGGATCCTCCGCGAAGGTCACGGCGGCGAAACCCGCCAGGGTCCCCCCCGACTGGATGGCGAAGCGGACCTCGCGTTTGCCGAGCGCGTCGGTCAAGAGGACCGCTCCCGAGTCGACCGAGGGCCAGACTCCTTCGATCGTCTCCCCGAAGCTCGCCTTGGCCGCGCTGCCGTCCGTGATCACGCGATGAGAGGCGTCGACCACCCGGAAGTCGCGCACCGGGAGCCAGCGCCGCACCTGCTCGATCTCTTCGTCGATGCGCTCGATGTCGAATCGGAACACGGGGTTGAACATCCGGCCGGCCAGGTATTGCGCGGTTCCGCGCAGGCGCTCGTCTTCGTTGGCGCTTTGAACCGTGGTGATGGCGTCGCGGATCTGGCGCTGCACGAGGCTCGCTTGCCGGAAGGCGATGAGACCTGCCGCGGCCAGAGCGATGGTGAGGCTCGCGAGGGTGAAGGCGGAGAGGTAGACCGCGTACCTTTGACCCAGACCGATCTGCATGGTCAGAGCGTCAGGGCGGAGGGGGCCCGGCCTTGAGGGCCAGGCGCCAGGCGCCCAGGTCGGCGAGGTCCTTGGCAGTGAGCCGCTCGAAGCGGGTGATGCCGGCCGCGCTCGTGAGCGCGGCCTGCCCCGAAGCATCCTGGTGGAGGCCCATCAGCATCTCCAGGCAGACGCGCTTTGTCTCCGGGGCAAGGCTTGAGCGCAGAGACAGGATGCCCCGGAGGAGAGGCCGGGTCTGATGGAAGGCGCGGAGCTCGCCCCGGACCTTCTCCGGGAGCCGGGCCCAGTCGCTGTCGTTGAAGGCGCCCGCGTCTCCCTTTCCGTTGAGAACCCAGATGGCCTGGTTGAGCTCCGCGCCGGCGAGGATGTAGAAGGCGGCTCCCTTCGGGGCGCCGGTCTGGCCCGCGGGGGCGAGCGCGATGCCGTGCTTCGCCAGTTCGGCCCGGGGCACCGCGAAGGCGGAGGTGGAGCGCTCGGCCTGAAGCACGAGCGTTCGGCCCCTCAGGTCCTCGAGGCTCTTGAGCCCCGATGTCCTGAGCGCGAAGAAGACGGTGTGATACTCGCGCTGGTCGCGTCGCACGATCGCGAGCTCGGGGCTGAGCGCGCGGCCGCTCTGCTCCTGGAGCACGAGAGTGGGAAAGATCGACTCGATGATCATGTCGACCTGGCCCTGCTTGAGTCTTTCCGAGAGTTCGTTCAGGTCTTTCGTGATCACGAGGGGCGCCACCTCGATGCCCTTTGGGGCGAGCCGCTTCCGCATCTCGGCGAGCAGGGTGGCGTAGGTGCGCAACATGCGGTCGGGCTCGTTCGCCTCCTCGGCGACGACGCCGAAGTGCACGGTCGTGCCCTTCGGCCCGCTCGCCGCCGCCAACCCCGCCTCGCTCCAAAGTACGGCGAGCAGAGCCGCGGCGCCTATCGAGCACCACCGGGATCTCGACCAGGCGATCATGCGGGAGCGCCGGGGGACGAAGACTCCCGGACGGGCGAGACGTTCCAACCCGTCCAGTAACGATTGAGGTCGCGCATCAACCGGCGGAAGCTGTCGAAGGAGACCGGCTTCGCGAGGTAGCTGTTGGCGTGGAGGGAGTAGGCGCGGGTCACGTCGGTGCGCGCGCTGGAGGTGGTGAGGACGACCACGGGAATCGGGGGCAGGACTGTCGATTCCTTGATCTGCCGCAGCACGTCGAGGCCGTCGATGCGCGGGAGTCGAAGATCGAGCAGGACCAGCGACGGCCGCGGGTTCGAGGGTGCGGGGCCATCCGGCCCGAGCCCGAGATACTCGAGGGCGGCTTCGCCGTCCCGGAGGTGAACGATCTCGACCGGAGGATCCGCCATACGCAGCGTTCGCTTCACGAGCTCGGCGTGATCCTCGTTGTCCTCGACGAGGAGTACCGGGACCGGCGGGCGGTTCGGGGCCATCGCGTCAGGGGGCGGTCGAAAGCGCCGGGCCGAGAACCCCCGGCGGACGGCTTGGGGGAGTCTTCGGAGAGCCGCACAGGAATCCTTGCAGGAAGTCGCAGCCAAGGTCCACGAGCACCGCCTTCTCGGCTTCGGTTTCGACTCCCTCCGCCACCAGGGGGATGCCGAAGTCGCGGCACATCGCGGTCATGGAGCGCACGAGGGTACGCCGGTACGGGTCCTGGTCGATGCCGCGGACGATGGCCATGTCGAGCTTGACGATGTCGGGTCTGAGGGCGGCGAAACTGTTGAGGCCCGCGTAACCCGCACCCATGTCGTCGACCGCGATCCAGAACCCGAGGTCCCGCAGGAGGGCGATCTTCTCCTTCAGATTCTTCACCTGGTCGATCGAGTGGCGCTCGGTCACCTCCAGGATGATCTTGGAGCCGATGTGGCGGAGCGGATTCTTCTCCGAGTACAGCTCTTCGTCGTCGAACTCGAGGCTGTGAAGGTTGACGAAGAGGGCATGGTCCTTCGGAAGGTCGATGTTGGCGGCGATCTGGCGGACCCTGCGGCCGAAGGAGATGACGCGGCCGAGCTTTTCCGCGGCCTCGACCAGCATGGTGACGCTGGTGAAGCGGGTGGAGACCGAGCGGGCCAGCAACTCGACCCCGAAGATCATTCCGTCCTTCGCCCCCACGATGGGCTGGGCCACCAGCCACAGACCCTCGAGGGCCTCTTCGAAGGCGAGCTCCATGCTCGCGCGATCGCCCACGAACTGGGAGCGGGGCCTGGTGATGGCGAGGGCGTCGCGTCGCCAGCGTGCGAGCCGCCCGAGGCGCACCGCCTGGTCCATGGTCTCCACGATCTCCGCGGTCGCCGCGGGCTTCTTCAGGTAGCGAAGCGCGCCGCCCTCCACCGCTTCGATCGCGGTTTCGAGACTGGGTCTTCCCGTGAGCAGGACCACGGGAATATCCAGGTCGCGGGCCCGGATCATCCGCAACATCTCGACCCCGGTGAGGCCGGGCATGGAGATGTCGCTGATCACCGCGTCAATGCCGCCCGCGGTCAGCTTCTGCAGGGCCATTTCGCCGGTCTCCGCCTCCTCGACGGTGAAGGCCGCCTGCCGGAGCCCCGAGGCCACCACGAACCGGACGTCGCCGTCGTCGTCGACCACGAGAATGGAGCCTCGGTTGCGACCGGCGGGGGGTTGGTCCGTCATGGTCGCAGTATATGGTCAGGCTTGAGCGTCTCGAGGCGTTCCCTCGATGGGAGTGACCCGGGTTTCGGGGATGTACACCTCGAATCTCGTTCCGACTCCCGGCTCGCTTTCCACCACGATGGCGCCTCCCATCCGGGTCACGATGCCGTGGACCACGGAGAGGCCGAGTCCGGTTCCCTGGCCGACCGGCTTGGTGGTGAAGAAGGGCTCGAAGACGCGGTCGGCGACCGCGCTCGACATGCCTTCGCCGTTGTCGGCCACCCAGAGGCGCACGTGGGGTCCGGAGCGCAGGTTCGGATGGACCAGCTCGCCGGGGGACACGTGCCTCGACGCGAGCCCGATCTCGATCACCCCTCCCTCCCTCTTCTCGAGGGCGTGGCGGGCGTTGGTGAGGAGGTTGAGCAGGACCTGATGGAGCTGAGTGGGATCGGCCAGCACCGTTCCCGTCGGCTCCTTGAGCTGGCGGATCTCCACGTGCGGGGGCAGGGTGCTCGCGAAGAGCGCGATGGTCTCATCGACCAGGCGCAGCGGCTCGACCTCGGATCGCCGCGACTCATCCTGCCGGCTGAAGGAGAGAATCTGCTGGACCAGGCCGCGCGCCCGGTGGGCGGCCTCGCTGACCCGGCTGATGTAGGGAAGGGCCGGGCTCTCTCCGGGCAGGGAGGTCTGCGCGAGCTCGGCGCAGCCCATGATCGCCTGGACGATGTTGTTGAAGTCGTGAGCGATGCCGCCCGCGAGGGTGCCCAGGGTCTCGAGGCGCTGCGACTGCTGGAGCTGG
>CAZYEA010000011.1:23522-37502 GCA_964646485.1 uncultured Acidobacteriota bacterium | reverse complement strand
CCAGGGCATAGATGCGCTGGGCCAGCTGCTCGATCTCGGGGCCCAGCTCTTCGGAGAGCGTCTTCAGGGCCTGCCGGTCCACCAGGACGCCCGCGCGCTCCATCTCCGCCAGGATGCGGGCGAGGGGCATTTCGAGATTGAGGAAGATGTCCATCAGGGCATCGCCTTCGAGCCTCGCGCGCAGCCTCGGGGCGAGCCGGATGAGGAGCGCGGCCTCGCGGGCGTGGCGCTCGGCATCCTGGTCGGCGAGCAGCGAAGCCTCCGTTCCCTCCTCGTTCGGCAGATCGGCGTTCTCGGGCAGGCCGATCTCCTCGACCGCAATCTCGCGAATGGAGGAGCCGCGCTTCCCCGGGGAGAGGAGGTAAGCGACGAGGGACGCGTCGAGGATCTGGCCCATAGGCTTGATGCCGGTCTCACCGAGGATGACGAAGTCGCGGCGCGAGCACGTCGTCCACTTCTCGACCTTCGGATCCTCGAGCAAACCGCGGACGTTCTCGGGCAGTGCCCCCTGCACCGGGAGAAAGGCCACGTCCTCCCCGCAGGCGAGGGCGAGGCCCTGGATCTGAGCGTCCATGGGCCGTTCCGCGCTGATGGAGAGCGAGTAGGCGACTTCGCCATGGCGGCGGGCCGCGGCGATGAGGGGGTCGAGCTCGGAGGAGTGCTCCACCACCCGATGGCGAAAAGCGAAGGCCGTGACTTCGGGCGCCATGTCGCGCGCGAACGCGGTGAACTCGAGTTCCTTGAAAAGTTCGTAGGCTTTGGCGCGATCGGGCTTCGCCACCTCGCTCGCCAGGGGATCGAAGGTGACCGGCACCTTGTCATCGAGGGTCGCGAGCCTGCGGGAGAGATGCGCCGCCTCGGCGTGGTTGACGAGGCCCTCGCGATAGGCGGCCCGCTTCACTTCACCCGCGCGAGCCAGCAGTTCGTCAAGAGAGCCGAACTGCTGAATCAGGTCCTTCGCCCCCTTCTCGCCGATACCCGGAACCCCGGGGATGTTGTCGACCGCGTCTCCCACCAGGGCGAGCAGGTCGACCACCCGCTCCGGGGGCACGCCCATCTTCTCGATGACCCCTTCGCGGTCGTACCGCTTCTCCGGCTTGCCATCGCGGCCGGGGGCGAGAACGCTCACGTGCTCGGAGACGAGCTGGAGCAGGTCTTTGTCGCTCGTGATGATGACCACGTCGAAGCCCTGATCGACGGCCTGCCGCGCGAGGGTGGCGATCACGTCGTCCGCCTCGTAGCCCTGCGCCGTCACCACGGGCAGACGCAGCGCCTCGCAGGCCCGGTCGATGTAGGAGAGCTGGGACGCGAGGTCCTCATCCATCTTGGGGCGGTGGGCTTTGTACTCTGGAAACGCCTCTTCCCTCGACGTGCTTCCCGAGACGTCGAAGGTGACCACGAAATGCGTGGGCCTCTCGATGCCCATGAGCGCACGGATGGTGTTTATGAAGCCGTAGATGGCGCCGGTGGGCTGGCCCGAGCGGGTGGAGAGGCCGCGCACCGCGAAGAAAGACCGGTGGACGAGGCCGGTCCCGTCGACGAGATGAAGGAGGGGGCGCGCGCTCACCGGCGGCATTGTAGTTTGGGCGGGCCTGACCGGCTGGAAAAGAGAAGGGGAGCCGGTGAGGGCTCCCCTGATCGAAGCGAAACGAGGATTCCTACTTGAGCCGGTCCATCTTCGCCACGAGCTGCTTGATGAGGTCGCCGGTGCAGGCTTCCTGAGCGTCGCCGATGCCGCTCTGGCGCCACTCCTCGGAGTTGCTGCCCACCCCGAAACCTCCCTTGCTGAAGTTGAAGCCGCCGCCCTTGCTCGATTCACCGACACCCTTGCCGGAGATCATGATTTCGCCGGTGGACATGTCGATGATGCGGCCAGTGATGCGGACTTCGCTCTTGGTCTTCTTGCCGCCAAGGCCGATGCCCTTGACGCGCACGCCGCTGCCCCGCGACTCGGTGGAGAACTTGGTGATCGATCCGACGAGGATGTACTTCACCCCGAGGACCTTCCCGATCTTGGCCATGGTCTGGGCGGATGGATCGGCGCGACCGGAGGCGGCGAAGTCCTGCTCGCCGAGGATGGTCGCGAGCTTCTTGCGCTCGATGACCCGGAAGGATCCGTCTTCAACCAGAGCATCCACGAGCTGATCCGCGATGCCCTTGCCGATGTCGTACTGGCCCCACCAGTTGTCGACCGTGCCGTACTCGAAGTCGAGCACGGCGATCTGCGGCCGGGTGTTCTTCGCCTGGGCGAAGACCGGGCCGGAGAGAGTGAGGGTGAACGCGGTGGCAAGCGCCACGAGAGCGAAACGTCGATTCATGGAAGGATCCTCCTTGTAGGACTTCACGGATCCTAGCAAGGGGCGGGAAACAGGAAAAACGACCGCCGTCACAAACCGGGGGGCCCCCAGGGGGAGCCCCTCACTTCATCCTGGCGAGGTCCGCCTCGGCGGCGATGAATCCGAAGGCCGCCCACGAAGACCCTGCCACCACGCGCCGGAAGATCGCTTTCGCCCGCTCCGCATCGCCGTTCACGAGGTGGAAGTTCCCCACCCCATAACCCTGGGTGGCGATCTGGAGGGGATCCTGTTCGTCGTTGCCGAGAACGTCCTCGGGCTTGCGCAGGCCTTTGTACATGAGCAGACGCTGGTAGTAGGCGGCGTTGTCGAGGACGTTCATGCCCTCCTTGATGGGTTCGAGCACCTTGTCCGCTTCCGCCTTCTGTCCCAGGCGACGCAAAGTCATGTAGAGCCAGTCGGAGGTCGCGACGAGCGAATCGTCGTTGTCGGTCGAATACTTCATGCACTCGCGATAAGCGACGAGGGCCTTCGCGAAGTCGCCTTTGAGGTAGTAGGCGAGACCGAGGTGGTAGTAGATGTTGAACTTCAAGGTGGCGGAGGGCGACGGCCGGCGGCCGGGAGCGCCGTCGGGCTCACCCTCGTTGGGCTTGCCGGTCATGAGCTTCGCCGCCTTCTCGAAGTCGACGATCGCCTTGTCGAACTGACGCGTGGTGATGTAGCGATGAGCGCGGTGGCGCAGAGGTCGCGCGTCTTGGGGGAATTTCGCGACGCCGCGGGAGAAGACGTCGATCGCTTCGCGGTAGCGGGAGAGATAGGCAAGGCGCCGGCCCAGCCACACGATGTTCTGGACATCGTCGGGGTTCTTCACGAAGTCGGCGGTCGCGGCCGCGAGATTGTCGTCGAGCCGCTTCTTAGCCTCGCCCGTGAGCTCGGGGGCGAAGAAGGGCCGGCCGTCGAGACCCTTCGCCTCGGGAACCTTCGCCGCGGCGGCCGCCGCCACCTTCTCGGGACGCAGGTACGTGTCGTACCACTTCACGTAGCGCTCGTAGCGATCTTTCTGATAGCTGGGCGTGCGGATGCCGTGGTTCTGGCCGGGATAGATGACGAGTTCGGTGGGAATCCCCAGCCGTCGCACCGCCTGGTACATCTGCTCAGTGTTGAGCAGGGGCACGTTCATGTCGATCTCGCCGCAGAGGAAGAGGGTGGGGGTCTTGATCTGGTCGGCCTTGAGGAAAGGACCGGAGAGTTTCAAATACGCGTCGGCGTGCTTCCAGGGGAGGCCCAGCTCGGCTTCGTATTCGTACTGATAGTGATCGGTGCCGTACCCGGCGAGGATGTTCGAAATCGAAGCGCCCGAGGTCGCGGCCTTGAAGCGGGTGGTCTGTGAGATCACATAGTTGGTAAGGATGCCGCCGTAAGACCAGCCGCCCACACCCAGCCGATCCGGATCCGCGACCCCCATGGAGACCGCCTGATCCACCACCGCCATCACGTCGTCGAAATCAGGTTCGCCCCATTTCGCGAAGAGGGCGTAGGAGAAGTCGCGGCCATAACCGGTGGAGCCGCGTGGATTCCCGGCCACCACCGCGTAGCCCTGGGCGGCCAGGAGCTGTCGCTCGAAATCGAAGGCGGTCGAGAACTGCGAGGTTGGGCCGCCGTGGATGCGCAGGATGGTCGGAACCTTCACTCCGGGCTTTCCGTCCACCGGACGGTGCAGGAAACCATCGACCATGGTTCCGTCCTTGCTCCGAGCCTTGAAACGCTCCACCGCGGCGAGCTTGATGTCCTTCAACACGGCATCGTTGGTCTTGGTGAGCCGGCGGACCACGGCGCCGTCGAGCGCCGAGATCTCCGAAGGCATCGTGGGCTGGCTTTCCAGGAACACGACGTGTCCGTTCCGCGCGTCGAAGGCCTGCACGTCGCGCTCCCCCGCCACGATCCGCTCGATGGCCCCGCCGTCCACGGAGATGCGGCCGATATGGGAGTTGCCTCCGTCCTCGATGGTGAAGAGGATCGCGCGTCCATCGCTCGTGAAGATGGGCCCGCCGACATTCCGGTCGAGCGCTTTCGTCAGAGGCTTCACTTCGCCCGTGGCCACGCTCACCGCGGATATGTGGGTCGGGGCGTACCACATGTCCGCGACCGCTCCCCCTGAAACGTAGACGATGATCTTCGAGTCCGGGGACCAGGAGGGCTGTTGATCCTCGCTCGGGTTCGTGGTGATGGCCCGCGGCGTCTCGCCCGCCGAAGGAGCGATCAGGAAGATATTCGAGTCGCGGTTGGTGTCGGGCTCGGCGCTGCGATTGCTGACGAAGGCGATGGTCTTCCCGTCGGGCGACCAGGCCGGCTGTTCATCGTCATAAGGACCCGAGGTGATCTGCACGGAGGTCTTCTTCTCGACATCGAACACGTGGAGGTGCGACCGGATTTCGCGCAGATACCCCTCGTAGTCACGCTTGAACTGGATCCTGCGCGTCACGATGGGCCTGGGCGTCTTCTTGTCGTCGCCCTTCGCCTCATCTCCCGGCTCGTCGGGGTCGGGGTCGGACGCCACCAGGACCAGTCGCTTCGAATCCGGCGACCATTCAAAGGACGAAACGCCGCCTTTCAGGTCAGTCAGACGGCTCGCCTCCCCTCCACCGCGGGAGAGCAGGAACACCTGGCTCTTGTCGCCCTCGCGCGAAGACAGGAACGCGATCCAGCGCCCGTCGGGGGAAAACCGCGGATTCGTCTCCGCCTTGGGCGAGGTGGTGAGGCGCACGGCCTCGCCGCCTGCGAACGGGATCAGGTAGAGGTCGGCGTCGGATGAGTCCTTCTTGAGGTCCATCGATCGAACCGCGTAGGCCACCTGGGCGCCGTCGGGTGAGAGGACGGGAGCGCTCACGGACTTGAGGGCGAAGAGGTCGTCCACGGTGAGGGGTCTCGGATCCGCGGCTCGCGAAAGCGCGGGCTGAAGGAGAAGGGCGAGGGCGGAGGCGGCGGACACGAAGCGCATCGGGGAGATTCCTTTCGAGGGGGGAAGGCCGTCGACGAATCGTAACCGGCCTCTCTCTATACTGCCTGCATGAACACGGTCGTGGTCGCCGGCTCGTCTTCACGCGCGGGGAAGACGGCGCTCGCGGAGACCGTCCTCCGCGGCCTCGGAAGCCGCGCGGCCGCGGTGAAGTTCACCACCACCGACGACGTCTTCGAAAAATGCCCGCGCGGCACAACCTGCATCGTGTGCGACATCGATGTGCCCTTCAAAGTCGTCCGCGACGACCCCACCCTGGGTGAACAGGGCACGGACACCGCGCGGTTGCAGGGCGCCACAAAAGGACCCGTGCTCTGGACGATCTCCAGGAAGTCCGTGGCCGCACTCGCCTGGGAAGCGACCCTGCGCCTGCTCGACCTGGCCAGAGCCGACGCCCAGGGGATCACCGTCCGCGAGGGGCTCGTGATCGAGGGCTCGACCGTGGCCTCGCTCTGCTCGCCGGATTTCACCTTCTTCGTGCTTCATCCCTTTCTCAGCCCGGAGCGCTGGAAGGTGGGCACGCGCGAGCTGATCGGCCGCGCCGACTGCGTGGTGGTCAACCGACCGGCGAGCGAAACCCGCGACCCGAGCGCCGAGGTGATGGCGGCGATACACGAGTCGCGCCCTTATGATCTGCGGGTCGCCGACGTCCAAAAGCCCCTCGACACCTGGGCCGGCGACCTCCTGCCCCGCCTCCACGCGCGGCCCTGATCCAGCGAGAACCCAGATTTCAATGAAGATCCGTATTGCCCACAGCCCCGACAGCGACGACGCATTCATGTTCTACGGTCTGGCCAAGGGCAAGCTGGACACGGGCGGCCTCGAGGTCTCCCACGTGCTCAAGGACATCGAGTCGTTGAACCGCGATGCGCTGGAAGGCACCTACGAAGTGACCGCGTGCTCTTTCCACGCTTATCCCTACATTGCCGACAAGTACGCGCTCATGCCCTGCGGCGGCAGCATCGGCGACGGTTACGGCCCGATCGTGGTGGCCAAGTCGGAGTCGAAGATCGTGGGCGGCCCGGGGGCCAAAGACCTTGGACGTGTGGCCATCCCGGGGACCATGACTTCGGCGTATCTGGCGCTTCGCCTGTACGCGCCTGACCTCGACTCCTACGTCGTCCCCTTCGACGCGGTATTCGATGAGGTGCTCTCCGGTCGCGCCGATTGCGGTCTGGTGATTCATGAAGGCCAGCTCACCTTCGGCGGCCAGGGCCTGCGAAAGATCGTGGACCTCGGCGACTGGTGGCTCAAGGACACCGGACTCCCGCTGCCGATGGGCGGCAATGCCGTGCGTCGAGACCTCGGGCCCGAGGTGATGAAGCAGCTCACCCGCCTGGTGCGCGACACGGTCAAGCACTCCCTCGCCAACCGTGAAGCGGCTCTCGAATACGCCATGACTTTCGCCCGCGGCATGCAGACCGGCATCGCCGACCGCTTCGTGGGAATGTGGGTGAACGATCTCACCATCGAAATCGGCGATCGCGGCCGCGAAGCCATTCGGACCTTCCTCGGTCGCGGGCGCGAGGCCGGCATCATCACCAAGGACTTCGACATCGACTTTGTCGAGGCCTGAGGCCATGGCGCTCAAGGCCACCCCGTTTTCGCTGCCCGCGGCCGAACTCCTCAATCCGGACGGGACACCCAGCTCGTCCCTGGCCATCTGGGCGGGCGGACCGACGCTTCTGATCATCGGCCACTTCAACTGCAAGACGTCCAAGCAGACCTTCCCGTTCATCGATCGGATTCACCGCGACGGCGGGCGCGCGGTGGCGATGCTGCAGGACTCCCCCGAGGATGCCGCGGCCGGGGTGGCGAAGTTCGGCCTCACCCTGCCCTATTTTTGTGAACGCAATCCCTATGCGCTCTCGACCGCGATCGGTGTGGTCACGGTGCCGACCCTGCTCTTCATCGAGGCCGATGGAACCGTCGCTCTGACCTCGGAGGCCTTCCGCCGCCCTGACATCGAAGCGTTCGCGGAACGCCTGGGCGCGCCGAAACCGGTGATCGCGAACGACACCATGCCCGGCTTCAAGCCCGGCTGAATGCCCAGAGAACCCTCGGTCTGAGGGCAGGGCGCGAGATAATCGCAGGTGTGAGCGAGATCCTCGACGTCTTCAAGAAACAAGGCGCCCTGCTCGAGGGGCACTTCCTCCTCTCCTCGGGCCTTCACTCCGCCCAATACCTTCAGTGCGCGCGAGTGCTCATGGACACGAAGCTCGCCTCCGACTTCGGCGCCCGGGTGGCGGCGAAGCTCAAGGCCGCGGGAATCGCGCCCGATGTCGTGGTCGGCCCGGCCATGGGCGGCATCGTCATCGGCCACGAAGTGGCGCGCGCCTTCGGGGCGCGCTCGCTCTTCACCGAACGGGAAGGCGGCGTCATGTGCCTGCGTCGCGGTTTCTCGCTCGCCCCGGGCGAAACGGTGGTGGTGGTGGAGGACGTGGTGACCACCGGCAAGTCGACGCGCGAAGTCATGCAGGTCATCGAAGCCACCGGCGCCAAAGTGATCGGTGTCGGCTCGCTGATTGACCGGAGCGCGGGCAAACACGGATTCGAGGTTCCCTTCGAATCACTCGCCATCGTCAACGTCGACACCTGGACGGCCGCGTCGTGTCCGCTGTGCGCCGCGGGTTCGGAACCCGTCAAGCCCGGTTCACGGCCGAAAGCCTGATGGCTGAAGCCGGCGCATCGGCGCTCCACAACCAGCGCGTCACTCTCTCGTACGACGGCTACGGCTTCGCGGGGTTCCAGGCGCAGGACGCGGACAAGGGCCGCACCATCCAGGAGGAAGTCGAGAGAGCGCTGAGTACCCTGCATGGCGACACCTTCATTCGTATTGAAGGCTCGGGCCGCACCGATCAAGGCGTGCATGCGCTCGGCCAGGTGATCTCGTTCCGCGCGCCTCGGGTCTGGTCGGACAACGAACTGGCGCGTGCTCTGAACTCGACCCTGCCGAAGGACATCCGCGCCATGGCCTCTTCGCCGGCGCCTCCGGACTTTCACGCACGACGCTCCGCGCTTTCGAAGCACTACCGCTATCTCCTCGATGTCTGCGATACCCAGCACGCGGTGCGGCGGCGCTACGCGGGCCACACCGGGTTCAGGCTCGATCGCGGCGTGATCGATGAAGTGGCCGCGCTGTTCGTGGGCCAGAAGGATTTCGCCTCGCTCCGGAACGCGGGCACCGACGTGAAGACCACGATCCGGACGGTGACGCGCTCCGAAGTTCACTGGGAGGATTCGACCCTCGTCTTCGACGTGGAGGCTGACGGCTTTCTGCGCCGCATGGTCCGGGCCATGGTTGGAGGGTTGATCGCGGCGGGTCGGGGCGCGTTCACGGTCGAGCAGCTCGCAGCTGCGCTCGAAAGCCGCGACCGCGGTCAATGGCCGGGGCCGGCGGGGCCGGAAGGGCTCTACCTGGTGTCGGTGCGTTACTGAGCTTCCTCGCCTGGAAATCGCGCGGGCCGGAGCTTGGATCAGCCGATGTAGTCGAGGACGGCCCGGGCAAAAAGCGACGGATCTTCGTTCGCGACGAAGACGCCGGTGTCGAGGAACACCTCGTGGGCGGGCCTGAAGGCATCGCGGATCGGGCGCGCCTTCGCGGGATCCGCGAAGGGATCTCGCTTCCCATAGAGGAGGAGGGCCGGACACCTCACGAGGCCGATGCGCTCTTCCATGCGATAAAGAGCGACCGCGAAGTGGCCCTGCTCGCTGGTCTCGCCGGCGCGCCACAAGTCGAGGACAAGTCTCTGCACCAGGGCGGGGTCGGGAGTCCAGCGCGCAAAGCGGTCCCATCGCTCTTTCAGGTGGGAGCCGTCGGCCTGCACGTGCCACTGGCCGAACCATTTCGAAAGCTCGGCACGGCCGGACGCGTCCGTGTAGACCGGACCGGACAGCACCACGCGATCGACGCGGTCAGGGAAGGCCGCAGCGATCTCGATGGCGATGACCCCGCCCGTGTGGTGGCCTACGATCACCGCCTTCTCGATCTTCAGCGCGTCGAGCACCTCGACCACGGCCGAGGCGTAGTCTTCGATCGTCGGCTGCCCGGCGACGGGGTCCGAGCATCCATAACCGGGGTTGTCGAGGGCTATGGTTCGGCGACGCTCGGCCAGTAGCGGCAGAACCTCCTTGAACTCGTCCACCGATCGGGGCGTCTGATGGAGGAGGACCAGGGGTGCGCCGCCGCCTGAACCCACTTCGACCGCATGCACGCGCCCCATCGCGGTCTCGCAGAAGAAGCGGCGCGATCCGATCATGAGTGCGATTATGGACGACTGCGCCAGCGCTCGCCTGCGGCGTGATGTTCGCTATAATTTCGCCCAGCCATTCCTTCTCTCCCGAGGGCTTCTTGGAACCCGACTCGATCACCATCACCGGCGCGCGCCAGCACAATCTCAAGAACGTTTCTCTGTCGATTCCGAAGAGGAAGTTCGTGGTCTTCACCGGGCCTTCGGGCTCGGGCAAGTCGTCTCTCGCTTTCGACACCCTCTACGCCGAGGGCCAGCGCCGGTATATCGAGAGCCTCAACGCATACGCGCGGCAGTTCCTCGGCCAGATGGACAAACCGCTTTACGACTCGATCCGCGGCCTCGCCCCCACGATTTCGATCGAGCAGAAGGCGGCTTCCGCGAACCCGCGCTCCACCGTGGGCACGGTGACCGAAATTCACGATTACCTGCGCGTGCTCTTCGCGCGGGTGGGCCACCTCTCCTGTCCGAAGTGCGGTCGCGACGTGAAGCCTCAATCGTCCCAGCAGATCGTGGCCGAACTTGCCGCACTCAAGGAAGGCAAGAAGTTTCTCGTCCTCGCGCCCCTGGTGGATGGCCGCAAAGGCGAGCATCAGGATGTCTTCGAGACCATCCGCCGGTCGGGCTTCACTCGCGCGCGCGTCGATGGCGCGGTGGTGGCGCTCGAGGACGACATCCGCCTCGACAAGAAGCGCAAGCACTCGATCGAAGCGGTCGTCGATCGTCTGATCGCGAAGCCTGATCTCGACCGAACGCGCCTCGCCGATTCCGTCGAACAGTCGCTGAAACTCGGCAAGGGCGTGGTGATCGTGGCGGTGGAGGGCGAACCCGACCGCGTCATGTCGCAGCAGCGCGCCTGCTCGAACTGCAATCTCTCCTTCCCGGAGCCAACCCCGCAGCTCTTCTCCTTCAACTCTCCCGTAGGCATGTGCCCCGACTGCTCGGGCCTCGGCACCCGCATGGAGATGGACGCGGACCGCCTGATCCCGAACCCCGATCTTTCCATCAACGAAGGCGCGGTGAAGGCGTGGGGCAAGCTCGACGATGCCACCAGCTGGGGCTCGGACATCGTGCGCGCGCTCTCGAAGGAACGTGGCATCGACCTCAACAAGCCCTGGAAGTCGCTCTCCCAGACCCACAAGGACGTGCTCCTCTTCGGCACCGGCGGCGAACGCGTGGCCATCAAGTTCAAGGGGTCGTGGGGCGGCGGCACGTTCCGGATGAGGTACGAAGGCCTGCTGAACTCGATGCTGCGCCGCATGAAGGAAACCCAGTCCGAGGACATGCGCCAGTACTACCAGCGCTTTCTCTCGCAGCGGCCCTGCTCGACCTGTCAGGGGCGGCGGGTTCGCAGCGAAGCCCTGGCGGTGAAGATCGACAATCTCACCATCGCCGACCTGACCGCGCTCTCGGTGGGCGAGGCCCACAAGTTCCTAGAAAACCTGAAGCTCAAGGGCGCCGAAGCCACCATCGCGGTCGAGCTTCTGAAGGAAATCCGGAACCGGCTGCGCTTCCTGGTGGATGTCGGCCTCACCTACCTGACTCTCGATCGCGCCGCGCCTTCGCTCTCAGGGGGTGAGGGACAGCGCATCCGCCTGGCCAGCCAGATCGGCAGCGAGCTCACGGGCGTTATCTATGTCCTCGACGAACCCTCCATCGGCCTGCATCAGCGCGACAACCGCAAGCTGCTCGAGGCCTTGAAGCGCTTGCGTGACATCGGCAACAGCGTGGTGGTGGTGGAGCACGACCGCGAGGCCATGGAGGAATCCGACTGGTTGGTGGATTTCGGCCCGGGGGCGGGGCGGCACGGTGGTGAGATCGTGGCCGAAGGCACCCCGAAGATGGTGAAGAACAATCCGAAGAGCGTCACCGGTCAATACCTCAAGGGCGCGCTCAGCATCGAAACCCCGAAGGCCCGGCGTCCCGGCAACGGTCTCGCCATTCAGGTGGTGGGGGCGCGAGCCAACAACCTCAAGAACATCACCGCCTCCTTCCCCCTGGGCAAACTGGTCTGCGTCACCGGTGTCTCGGGGGCGGGAAAGAGCACGCTCGTGAACCACATCCTCTACCCCGCGGCCGCGCGCGCCCTGCACGGCACCGAGGTGACGGTGGGAGCCCACGACAAGATCACCGGCCTCGAACACGTGGACAAGGTCATCGACATCGACCAGACCCCGATCGGCCGGACCCCGCGCAGCAACCCCGCGACCTACACCAAGGTCTTCGACCTCGTGCGCGAGTTCTTCGCGGAGCTTCCCCAGGCCAAGCAGAACGGCTACACCCCGGGCCGGTTCTCCTTCAACGTCAAGGGCGGGCGCTGCGAGGCCTGCGAGGGCGACGGGGTGAAATGCGTGGAGATGCATTTCCTTCCCGATGTCTACGTCCCCTGCGAGGTCTGTCAGGGCAAGCGCTTCAACGAGGCCACCCTGACCGTCGCCTACAACGGCAAGTCGATCGCCGACGTTCTCGCCATCACCGTCGATGAATCGCGCGAGCTCTTCAAGCATCACCCGCCCATCAAGCGCGCGCTCGATACCCTCGCCGACGTCGGCCTCGGCTACATCGCCCTCGGTCAGTCCTCGCCCACCCTGTCGGGCGGCGAAGCCCAACGGGTGAAGCTCTCGCGCGAACTGTCGAAGCGGTCGACGGGGCGGACGCTCTACATTCTCGACGAGCCGACCACCGGCCTCCACTTCGACGACATCAGGAAGCTGCTCGGGGTCATCAATCGTCTGGTCGACGCCGGGAACACCATCGTGGTGATCGAGCACAATCTCGATGTCATCAAGACCGCCGACTGGATCATCGACCTCGGGCCCGAGGGCGGCCACGCCGGGGGGCGGATCCTGGCCACCGGCACCCCCGAGCAGATCGCGGCCACGAAGAGCACGGCCACCGGCAGCTTCCTGGCCGAACTGTTGTAGCCATCCTCACTCGGTGAGGATCTGGAGGTCGCCGTAGGAGAAGACGCCGGTCACGAAGGTGCTCGCGTGCTCTCCAAACGGCGTCCCGCGCTCGTCGCACATTCCCGAGATCGTGACCTGATGGCGGGCCTGGGCGGCCAGCGTCTGCATGGGGCGCCAGAAAAGAATCCGCCCGTCGGACGAGATGTCGAGCACGCCGTCCACGTCCCCGCCCTCGCTCCGCACCCGAACTCCGACGGCCGACTGGTGATCGACGGGGCGAGAGGCGGTGACGAGCACGGTGGTGTCGCGGGGCACGTCGGTCTCATGGTCCTTCGGCACCACGCGCAGGATGGGGTTCGTGTCCCGGGTTCTCATCCCTCACCCCTGCTTGTCGATCCAGCGCTGGCCGCGCAGGATCATGATGCGGACCCGGGCCGAACCGCCCGTCACTCTGACCCCCGCCATGCTGGACTTCGTGCGGAGATAGAAGGTGCCGGGGGTGCCGGTCCCAAACGGCGAGAACGAAACCATGCGGCCGCTCCCGAAACGAATCGGCTCCGATCCGAGCCGGCCGCCATCCGGCGAGGGGGCCTCTGGCAGCACCCCCACGTCGACGCCCGCCTGGCCGGCATCGAGCCGGAAGGGGCCGGCGAGGCGTTTGTCGACGCCGAGGGCAATGTCGGTCGAGAGGACACCGTTGAAGTTCAGGTCGATATAGGTCGAATACACGGTCCGTCCCGCGCTGTCCGTCTCGAACCGGATCGCGGTCTGGGTGTTCTTCATGGTGGCGATCGAGCGGGCACGCATGAACTCGGCCTTGAAGGCCTGGGCGGCGCCCAGGAGCGCCACCTCCTGCCGGTATCCGAGGATGTTCGGAAGGGCGACCGAGCCCATGAGCAGGAGAATGGCGAGGGCGACGATGAGTTCGAGAAGCGAATAGCCGGAGGCTTCGGCGGCGGCGGTTCTGGGTTTCATGAGGGTTCCCCGATGCGGTCCTTGCGGCGAAGAAAGAAAGGGGCGCGGATCTTGAGTCCGCGCCCCTTTGCTTCCGGCCTGGAGCGCCGGTTACTGCTTCGGCGTGTCTTTCGTCGCCGCGGGCGCGCCCACGGAGAGGTAGGACTGAATCTTCGAGAAGTTCTTCTCGCCGATTCCCTTCACCGCCATCACGTCCTCGAGGGACTTGAAGGCGCCGTTCTTCTGCCGGTGCTCGACGATCCGGGCCGCGAGCGCCGGGCCGATGCCGGGAAGATCCTCGAGCTGGCTGACCGTCGCGGTGTTGAGGTTGACCTTGCCCGCGGGCGCCTGGGCGGCGGCGAAGGCGGGGCCGGTGGTGAGGACCAGAGCCGCGAGCAGGGCCGCGGCCACGAAACGATTGACAGTGTTGAAACGCATGATTTTTTTCTCCTTTGGTTCGAGGCGTCGAACTCGACTTTGGCTTGCGGGTCGTCGGCCTCTTGGGTTGTTGGTGGTGGTTGATGGTTGTTGAGGTGGCGGGGGCCCTGGTCTCTCCCAAG
>CAZYEA010000011.1:0-23512 GCA_964646485.1 uncultured Acidobacteriota bacterium | reverse complement strand
TGATTTTTCTCCTTGTTCGAGGCTTCGAACACGACTTTGGCTTGCGGGTCGAAGGCCTCGGTTTGTTGTTTGGTTATGGGTGATTGAGGTGGCGGGGGCCCTGGTCTCTCCCAAGTTGTCCAGGACCCCCACCGTGAAACGTCGGGGTCTTCGCAGGGCAAGGCCAGTGCCAGGGGCAAAGGCCTCGCCCCAAACGCTTCACCGCCGCCGACTTGGGCGGAACCCGGAACTGGGGGGCCGGTGGGATCGGGGACCGAAGGCGTCAACGCCGGTTGACGTCCTTCCCCCGGGGGGGTCGCTCAACCGCCGATGCGGAAAGGACCACCGCCCGAAAAACACCGCGTCAATCGGTCTTGACCCTCGAACCCTGGGCCCCCTCGCGATAGGATCGCCCCTCCCATTTCGAGGAATACCACCCAATGAAGACCATCGATTGGATGTATCACCGCAACGGTTGAATGACCTGCAAGAAGACGCAGGAGTTTCTTGCGAGGACCGGAGCGGAAACGAAAACGGTGGTGAGCGCCTCGAAGACCCACCTCGACCTCAAGGACGCGAAGGAGTTGTTGAAGGGCGTGGATGAGATCGTCTCTTCGCGGGGGTCGAGGGTCGATCGACTGTTGATGAAGGACGGGCCCGGCGACGCCGCGCTCGCGAAGGCCCTCATTGGCCCGACCGGACGCCTGCGGGCCCCCACCGCCCGCGTCGGCCGGCGCCTCCTCGTGGGCTTCGACGAAGCAACGTATCGCGCGACCCTCGGCTAAGCTCTGACCTGCCTGTTCCCTGCGCTCCGCCTTTTTCCCCAGGCGGCTTTCCAATGCCCACCTCGGACTCTCTGAAGAAACCTCCCCTGGAGAACACGGACCCTCTCGTCCGCGCGAAAGCCGCGCGTGAGTGGCCCGTGGAGGACCAGGCGGCCCTCGAACGCCTGGCCACCCAGGACAGTGATCCCCGGGTTCGGCAG
This sequence comes from uncultured Acidobacteriota bacterium, assembly GCA_964646485.1. Classification (GTDB taxonomy): domain Bacteria; phylum Acidobacteriota; class Vicinamibacteria; order Fen-336; family JAGNNV01; genus JAGNNV01. Next base: position 22,548 of record CAZYEA010000011.1, on the reverse strand, counting down.
GTGGCGGTGCGGCGGCTCAAGAGTTCGACCCTGGCCCTGCGGGTCCTCGACACCGATGGGGACGCACACGTGCGCCAGGAGGCCCAGGACCGCCTGTTCAAGGCTCTCCTTTCGAACGAGGCCGAGGCCTCCTCTCTCTTCTCGCAGATTGCGGCTCACCTCTCCGATGACGAGCTCGTGCGGGTCGCGAAGGAAGTGCACGGTGAGATCAGCACCAAAGCCGTGGCCTTCGTGAAGGGGCCGAAGTCCCTCGCCGACCTCGCGAAAACCGCGCGCGCCCATGACGTCCGCATCGCCGCCTTCGCGCGGGTGAGCGGCGCGGACGAGAATCTCCTCGTCGATATCGCCCTCCACTCGGAATTCAAGGACTCCGGCACCGCCGCGGTCCAGAAGATCGAATCCGAGCCTTCGCTCACCCGCGTGGCCGAACGCGCGCGCCTCAAGCCGGTGGCGCGGGAAGCGCTGTCGCGCCTTGGGAAGGTCGAGGAGGAGGACGAGGGGATGTCCGCGGCCGAGCTCGAAACCGCGGTGGAGCCGGAGCCCAAGGCCGCGCCCATCGACGCCGCCGAAGAAGCGCGGCTGCTCGCGGATTTCGACGCCGCGGTGGCGGCCCGCGAAGCCATCCTCGCCCGCGTCGAGGCCCTCCCAAGCTCCGAGGTTCGAAGCGCGGTGGTGGAGGCGCGCCTCGAGTGGGCGGCCTTGCCGCCCTTGTCCGGGGTGCAGGGACATGAGTTCTCGGAGCGCTTCTCGGCGCTCTGCTCGCGGAAGATCGCGGCGGCGGGTCGCGCCGAGCGATTCGCGGCGGTGTCCCCCTCCCTCGATGCTCTGGCCGAGCGCGCCGAGAAGCTCGCCGCCGAAGAAGTGATCCGGAACCAGCGCGAGCGCGTCCGCGCCCTGCGCACCGAATGGGACCACACCACCAAGGACGCCGGGGTTCCCGACGACGATCCGCGCCGCCTGCGCTTCGAGACCGCGGTCCTCAAGGTGGAGCAGGCTCTCGCCGAGATCGACGCCGCTTCGCAGCAGAAACGGGACGAGGAGCTGGAGCAGCTGCGCACTCTGCCCGCGCGCCTCGAATTCCTGATCCACCAGAAGGACGTGGCGGTTTCCCAACTCGAGGAAGCCCAGCGCGAACTGCGCACCATGGAGCCCCTCGTGGGCATGCTCCAGGGCGACGAACGCAAGAAGATCGGCCGCGCCCTCGAGGAGGCCCGCCCCAAGCTCTTCGCCAAGACCCAGGAAGTGCGGGAGGCCGTCGAGTGGACGGGCTTTGCGCATCTGGCCGCCCAGGAGCGCCTCATCGCCGAAATCGAGGCGGCCTCGGCCATCGAGAATCCGGACTCCGCCGCCAACAAGCTGCGCGACATCGAGGCCCGCTGGAGCGAAGTGCGCAAGGTCCCCAAGGACCAGGGCGAGGAGTTGTGGAAGAAGTTCACCTCCTTCCGCGACCCGCTCCGCAAGCGTCTCAACGAGTTCTTCGCCAAGCGCACCGCGGAGCAGAAGGATGCGAAGAAGAAGAAGGAAGACCTGATCGTTCGCGCGGAGGCCCTGGTGGCGGCCCTGGCCGAGTCCACCGACTGGAAGAAGGGCGCCGAAGACTTCAAGGCCCTTCAGACGGAATGGAAGACCCTGCCCTCTTCGGGCAAGCACGAGAAAGACCTGATCCCGCGCTTCAAGGGGCCCGCCGATCGTTTCTTCGCCGCCCGCAAGGGGGCGATGGAGGAGCGCGACAAGTCCTTCGGGGCCAATCGCGCGGCCTTCGAGGATCTGGTGAAGCGCGCCGAGGCGCTCTCCGTGTCGACCGAGTGGGACAAGACCACTGCCGAGGCGAAGAAGCTGCAGGCCGAGTGGAAGGCCGTGGGCCCCATCCCCATGCGGGAGCGAGAGAAGCTGTACGGAAAATTCCACAAGGCCATCGACGCGGTGTTCGACCGGTATCGACGCCGTGACTCCATCGAGGACGAGAAATTCCAGGCCGAGCGCGCCGCCTTCCTCGCCGAGATGGAAGCGCTCGCCTCCGCCGAGCCGGCCGCGGACTCAGGCGAGGACTACAAGAACAAGGTGGCCGACTTCCGGGCCCGTTGGCGCAAGATGTCGGGGCGCCCCAGCCGCGAGCAGGACCTGAAGTTCAAGACGCTCTTCTCGGGCCTTGTGTCGAAGAACGCCGAGGCTTTCAAGGGCACGGATCTGGATGTCGAGGAGAACCGCAAGAAGCTCGAGAAGCTGGTGGTGAAGCTCGAGGGCCTGGAGACCGACAAGGCCAAGCTGGATTCGATGGACCTCGCCACCAGGCTCAAGGAAGCCTGGGCGTCGCGCACCATGGGCGCCAAGCCTGGAGGGTCGAACTTCAAGGCTGAGATCGAGAAGGCGCGTTCGATCTACGAGAAGCTCGGCCCCATCGTGGGCGACGAGGGCGAGGCTCTCCGCAAGCGTTTCGACGCCATCTGCAGGAAGCTCGGTTAGTCAGGGGCTTTCCGGGCCACGGGCGCAGCGCTTAAGCGGAGAGTGCCGGCCGCGACGGCTCGGGAACCAGGAACCGCAGCAACCCGGCGGCGAAGGCGCTTGCCAAGGCGCACAAGAAGAACGCCTCCTCCGGGCCGAATCGGGTCCAGACGAAACCCATGAGCAGGTTCGCCACGAGCAACATGACGCCGCTCGTGCCCTGGCTCATTCCGAAAGCGAACCCGCGATTGGTGGCGTCCGAGAGATCCGCCACGAAGGCCTTCTCGGCGCCGTCGGTCATGGCGAAGTAGCCGGCATAGAAGAGAAAGAGCAGGACGGCCGCGGCCGGCGTCGCCGCCAGAGCAAACCCCGCGTAGGTAATCGCGTAAACCACCCATCCGGTGATGAGGCTGCGACGGCGGCCCACACGGTCCGAACGACGTCCGCCCCACCTCGAGAACAAGGCCCGAATGCCATTGTGAACCGCCCAGAGCAGGGCAACGAGGGCGATGGGCACGCCCAGGCCCTGGGCGCGGAGCAGAAGGAACGTGTCCGACGTGGCGGCAAGCGAGAACACCGACTGGACGGCGAGGAATCGCCAGAAAGGAGCGCCGAGGGGCCGGGGCTTGGGAACCTCGCCCCTGGTTTCGTCCGGCGCCGAACCCCCCTCGGTGGGCTCAGCGAGGACCAGGGTGAGAGCCACGCATAGGACCCCGGGAACGAGGGTGAACAGGAACACGCGACGGGGATCGAACCAGGGCAGGAGGAGAAGACCGGAGGCCAGAAGGGGCCCGACCACACCGCCCCAGTGGTCCATGCCCTGGTGAAAGCCGAAGGCGTGGCCGCGATCCTCTCTGGGCGTGACCGCGGCGATGAGCGCGTCGCGGGGCGCGCTGCGCAGGCCCTTGCCCAGACGGTCGATCACGCGCAGAACGATCACGAGCAGGGGGCCGGTGACGAGGGCGATGAGCGGTCGCACCAGGTTGGAGACGAGATAGCCCGCGACGATGAGGGGTTTCTTCGGAACCCTGCGGTCGGAGAGCCGCCCCGAGAAGACTCTCACGAGCGAAGCGGTGGCCTCGGCGAAGCCCTCGAGCGCTCCCAGGGTCAATGGCGTGGCCCCGAGGGTGGCGAGAAACGCCGGGAGCATCGGGTAGATCATTTCCGAAGCGGCGTCGTTGAGGAAGCTCACCCAGCCGAGTCTGCGAACGGACGGATGAAGGGCGGCCATCAGGCCGGAGAATAATTCGGGCTCAAAGCTCGCGAATGGCGCGAGCGATCTCCGGAGCCTTGTGCTTCTGAATGCTGTGGCCCCCATCTTCGAAACGCAGGGTGCGCGCGCCGGGGATGGCGGCGGCGAGTTCCGTGGGAATCTGAGGCTCCACCAGGTGGTCGTCGTCAGCGAAGGCCACGAGGGTCTTGCCGGGAAGCGGCTTGCGGGCCGCCCGGTTGAGGAGCGGATAGTCGGCGGCGGTGAACGACTCGAAGTGGGTGGCGTATTCGTCCACCGTCATTTCATCGGCTCGGGGAAACCGGCGCTTTCGATAGTGGCTCCGAACCCTGGGAAGCAGGAGCAGCCGCAACCCGGGGACCTTGAGCATGAAGGCGATCCGGAGGAAGGAGGCGCGCGATCGGGAAAGGGCCCGATGAGGCCTCAAGCCCATGGGTGCCAGGAGCACGAGGTGAGAGATCCGCTCCGGCGCCATAGCCGCGGTCACGAGGGCGGTCCCGCCTCCCATCGAGTGGCCGATGACGCCGAACCGCGGCACCTTGAGCTCATCGGCCAGGCCGAGAACCGTCCTCGCGCGGGCCTCCAGGCTTCGAAGCGCGTCGCGCCGCGGCTCCGATCCGCCCGAGCCCGGCAGGTCCACGCGAACGAACCGCGCGAATTCAAGGAGCGGGGGCCCCAGATACCGGAAGTCGCGCACGGAGCCGGGCACGCCGTGGACGGCGAAGAGGATGGTCTCATCGGAATCACCCTCGTCGGTGTAGGTGAGGCGCGCCCCCAGAACCCTGGCTTCACGCAGAGGCGGGTCGGACTTGGGAAGCTGGCGGTGGTGGATCCTGGTCAAGCGGGCGCCTCCAGATTCTAGGAGCGCTCTGCGTGCGGCCGCATTTCGCGGGGGGCGCGAAGTGATGCAAGATGTTCGGATGAGCGCTTCTCTCGACACGTCCTTCTATGGCCACCCCCGAGGCCTCCAGACGCTCTTCTTCACGGAGATGTGGGAGAGGTTCAGCTACTACGGGATGCGGGCCATCCTGCTCTTGTACATGACCGCGGCGGTGAGTGCGGGCGGCATGGGGCTCTCCGCCGCGGACGGAGCCGCGATCTACGGCGCCTATACGGCCGGCGTCTACATGGCGGCGATCCCTGGAGGGTTCGTGGCCGATCGGCTCCTGGGCCTGAGGCGCGCCGTCCTCGTGGGCGGCATCCTGATTGCCCTCGGCCATTTCTGCCTGGCCTTCGGCATCCAGTCGATCTTCTTCCTCGGCCTCATCTTCATCGTGGCCGGCACGGGACTGCTCAAGCCGAACATCAGTGCGATCGTGGGCACCCTCTATACCCCGGAGGACGATAGGCGCGACGCCGCCTTCTCGATCTTCTACATGGGTATCAACACCGGGGCCTTCATTTCGCCTCTGGTGTGCGGCTGGCTCGCGCAGAGCGAGACCTTCAAGGGCCTGCTGGGGTCGATGGGGCTGAGCCCGGAGCACTCCTGGCACTGGGGCTTCGGGGCCGCCGGCATCGGCATGACCCTCGGTGTGATCCAGTACGCACTCGGGGGGAACCGGCTCACCGAGACCCCGGTGGTCCACCCATCCCCGAGCCCTGGCCTGCTCTGGGCGAAGTTCGCGGGCGCCTGCGCGGTGGTGATCGGCCTTCTGTACTTCCTATGGGACTACCGCGACGGGCTGGTGCTCATCGGAACCGGCGTCTTTGCCTCGTGGTTCGTGGCTCAAACCGAGCCCGGAGTCGAACGCAGGCGCGCCTACGCAGTGATGATCCTGTTCATCTTCGCGGGGCTTTTCTGGGCGGGCTTCGAGCAGGCGGGGTCGAGCCTCAATCTCTTCGGCGACCGGTTCACTCGCAACCAGATCTTCGGCATGTCGTTCCCCTCGAGCTTCCATCAGTCCACGAACTCCGTCTTCCTGATCCTGCTCGCGCCCGTCTTCGCCTGGGTATGGATTCGCATGGCCCGGTCGAAGACGGAGCCCTCGTCTCCCGTGAAGTTCGCGCTCGGCCTGCTCTTCGTCGGCCTGGGATTCGCGGTCATCGCGGTAGCGGCCAGGGTTTCGGCCGCGGAAGGCGGGTCTGCGGTCAGTCCAATGTGGCTGACCGTGGTCTACCTGCTCCACACCATCGGCGAATTGCTTCTCTCGCCTGTCGGGCTTTCCACCATGACCAAGCTGGCGCCCGCCCGCCTCGCGGGTTCGATCATGGGCGTCTGGTTCATGGCCACTTCGGTCGGAAACTTCGTGGGCGGCCGAGTGGCGGGACTGTTCGAGACCTTTCCTCTGCCCTCTCTCTTCGGCGCGGTCTGCCTCACCACCGTGGTGGCGGGGCTCGTCTGCCTGGCCCTGACCCCGACCATCAAGAAGCTGATGGGCGGCGTGAACTAGACCGTACGTTGATCGCCTCTCATGGGCGGCGCGGGCCACGCGCCCTCTTGACCCAGAGGGCCGACTCCACCCGCATCACGATGCGGTCGGCCAGGGATCGATCCTCATAAGCAGTGGCGCGCGCTCGGAAGGCGCGGTCCGCGAATCCCGATCGTTTCAGGGAACTCACGCGTTCGAGAAGTTCGCGGCCCTCGCCTACGAGGCCGGCGAGATGGCGCAGGCCCTCCTGAATCGGGGCCACGGCATCGAAGCGCTTCACCCCCTCGATGAATCTCTCCCCATCGAACCGACCCCCGGTGGCGCGCAGAATGAGTGCGGCATCCGCCACCCAGCGAACGTGCGGCATGCGGGTCCAGCGCACGCCGTGAACCAGGGCGTGCAGCAGCTGATCTTCCATACACAGGCTAAGGGTGGCGGCCTCCCCCACCTTCAGCGGGCCTGCCGCCTCCCAGAAGAATGTGTCGTCGTGGTCTCCGCGAGCACTCGAGAGAACATGCCAGTGGAGATCGAGAGTCGGTTCGTGCCGCTTCGGCGACACGAGGACGTGAGCATGATTGGCGCGGAGGTCCGCCGGGCTTCGCGGGGGGGCCGGACCGGACCGGAAGCCTCGGGATTTCAACGCGTCCACCGCCCGAAAGAGATCCGCCCCTGGCACGAGGATGTCGAGATCGGAGACCCTGCGCAGCCCGGGAGAGGGGTAGACGGAGCACCCGAGAGCCAGACCCTTGAGCGCCATGGTCGGGATCGAGGCCTCTTCGAGAATTTTCAGGGTCGCCTGCGCCGAAGTCAGCATGGCGCGGGCCTTGAGCTCGCAGAGGGTGAGGAAGTGAGGATTGTCCCTGACCCATGGATCTTCGGGAATAAGGCGCTTCAGGTTCGTCATCAGGAGAGGCGCGATCCAGACGATGCCCGCCTGCTCCACCGCCGCCGCCTGGTTCCGGAGCCGTTGCCAGGCCTCAACCGCTTCATCTCCGTCAAGCAGGCTCGCCTGCAGGGCCAGATCTTCCTCGGGCGTCGGGAACGCGGTGAGTGCGCGGCGCGTTTCCTTTGAAGAAGCCATGGGGTCGGGCCGGAGCGCCGCTAGCGCGCGGCGTCCGACCGATAGGCCACCCGGCCGTTCACGAGGGTGTAAAGGACCTTCGTCTTCAGGAGATCGGGATCGGGCACGGTGAGGATGTCTTGCGAGAGCACGGTGAGATCGGCCCATTTGCCCAGGGCGATCGTCCCCCCATTCGCTTCCGCGAAGGAAGCCCAATACGCGTCCTTCGTGTAGGAGAGGAGGGCCTCGCGGCGAGAGAGCCTCTGGTCGGGCTGATACCCGCCCGGAGGAAGGCCGCTCTCACTCTGTCGGGTGACGGAAGCGTAGTAGGACCGGATCGGATCCACGTCTTCGACCGGAGCATCCGTGCCGTTGATGAGAACGGCGCCCGACTTCTTCAGCTTCTGCCAGACGTAGGCGCCCTCGAGGACCCTCGCCTGACCGAGCCGCTCGGCGGCCCAGGGAAGGTCCGAGGTGCCGTGGATGCCCTGGATGGACGCAATCACGCCGAGCCGGCCGAAGCGGGGGATGTCGTTCTCATCGAGGATCTGGGAGTGCTCATCGCGAAACCGGACATCCTTCTTCTCGGGATGAGCCGAAAACGCGGTTTCGAAGGCGTCGAGCACCGCCCGGTTCCCGGCATCACCGATGGCATGCACGTTCACCTGGAATCCCTTCTCTATGCCGTAGAGCGCGGCCTCCCGAACGACCGAGGGGTCGGTGACCCAGAGTCCGGTGTGGCCCGGGTCGTCGAGATAGGGCTCCAGGAGCTTGGCCCCACGGGAGCCGAGGGCTCCGTCGATCACGAGCTTCACGGAGCGGACACTCAGGAAGGAATCGGGGCCCCCCGGCTGTGGGGGGCCGAACTGCTTCAGGTTGTTGAGTCCGGCGACCATCGCGTAAAGACGCAGACCGAGTTGATTCTTCGCGGCCAGATCCCGGTACACGCCGATCGTCCCGAGGTCCGCTCCCGCGTCGTCGATGAAGGTGATTCCCTTGCGGAGGCACTCTTCGGTGGCGAGCCGGATCGCCTCGCGAATGTCCTGCTCGGTCGGGCTCGGGGGACGAATCAGGCGTTGCGCGGTATCGATGAAAACGCCGGTCGTCCGGCCGCTCTCATCGCGGATGATGTCTCCTCCCGCGGGCGGCCTGGTCTCGTTCGTGATCTTCATGAGCGCCATCGCCTGGGCGTTGGCGAAACCGGCGTGGCCGTCCGCGCGGGTCAGGTACACGGGGTTGTCGGGAGAAACCGCGGTGAGGGCATCATGGGGGGGAAAGCCGCGCACGAGGGTCTGGGGCTTCTTGTCCCACTTCTCCTCGTGCCATCCCCGTCCCACGATCCAGGCGCCCTTGGGGCGGGTTTTCACCGCGGCCGCCACCCGCGCGACCACTTCATCGAAGCTCTTGGTCCCGACCAGGTTGAGGGTCATCCGGGCCTGGCCGATCCCGACGAAGTGTCCGTGACTTTCCTTGAGGCCGGGCACAACCGTGGCGCCGTGCAGATCGATGACCTCGGTCTGCGGCCCTTTGAGGGCGAGGATCTCGGCGGTGGTGCCGATCGCGGAGATGCGGCCCCCGGTCGCAGCCACGGCTTCAACCCGAGGCCTGGCATCGTCCATGGTGTGGACCACCCCGTTGATGAGGATGCGGTCGGGGGCAGCCGCGGGGGAGAGAAGCAGGACGAGCATGAGGGAAGTCGGAAACATGTGATCTCCTCGATAATGGGCCTTACTCTATTCGCCCCATCGGCATCGACATTTCCTGAGGTCGATCCCCGGTTCGCCGGGGGCGGTGGGGTACGCTTCATACTGAGGGCCCTTGTCTCCGATCCTGAATGAATCGTCACTGACCGAAGAACGCTTCGATGTCGTCCCGGGCCTGCGCCGGGAGTGGATGATCGTGGTGAGGAGGCGGCGCCTGGTGGCCCTGGGCCTCGTCTGTTCGCTGGTCGGCGCCACCGTCTACAACTACACCCTTCGTCCGGTCTACGAGGGGCTGTCGGTGATCGCCGTCGCGGAGGCCATGGCCTCCAATCCCCTGGCCAGGATGTCCACGGAGGTCACGAGGCTCGGCGCCATTCTGGAGAGACAACGCGTTCTGATCCGGAGTCCAGAGTTCGCTTCCCGGGTGGTGGAGTCTCTCGATCCTGCCGCCCAGAAGGAACTGGCCCGCGGACCCATCGGGAGCTGGCCGGATCGCATGGCCTCGGAATGGATGCGGCTCACCGGAGCCACCGGGTCCGACGCGCCCGTCGACGCGGTCGCCGCATTCCGCTCCCGCCTTCGCGTCACCGGCGAGGCGAAGTCCACCAGGATCGAGATCCGCGTCGCCGCCTACGACGCCAAGGTGGCGGCGGATCTCGCCAACGCGGTGATGGACCGGTATCTTCGCGAGGTCGATGCCTCGAACCGGCAGGCGGTCGAACAGACGCGGCAGGTCCTGGGCCAGCAGGTGGAGGAAAAAGAGCAGAGTCTCAACGAACAGCTCTCCGGTCTGCGGGAGATGGGCGGCAAAGCCGGCCTCGGCGATCTCGAGGTGCGCAAGGCGATGCTCGACCGGGAACTCCGGGCCTTCCAGGAAGCGCTCGTGAACGCCCAGACCGCGCGGGTCGGCCGCGAGGCCCGCCGCCGCGAGGCCGTCCAGCTGCGCGGGGGCGTCGCCGCGGTGCGCTCCGACCCCCTCATCCGGGCGGCCGCGGCCCGGGTGAGCGAACTCGAGGACCGGCAGACGACCCTGCTCGCCACCCTCGGTCCCAAACATCCCGACGTGGTGACGGTGCAGCAGCAACTCGAAGCGGCAAGGCTCCGGCTCACTCAGGAGATGGGTTCGCTCGAGCAGGGCGCTGATTCGGAATACCAGCTCGCCGTCAACGAGGAGGCCCGTCTCAAGGACAACATGGCAAGAATCCAGCGGGAGATCGCCGCGGTCGAGAAGGAGTCGCTCGGCTATTCCCTGGAACGCAAGAAATTCGAGGCCAGCCGCAGTTCCATCGAGAACCTGTTTCAGCGCCAGGCAAACGCCTCCCCCACCATTCTCGATGTCCAGCCGGTGCAAAGCGCCCGGCCTTCTTCCATACCGGTCTCGCCGCAGCGGCAGCGGAACTTCCTCTATTCCCTGGTGGGGGGCCTGATCGCCGGCCTTCTCCTCGCGTGGATGGCCGAGCGCTTCGACGATTCAGTGCAGTCTCCCGAGGATGTGAAAGAGGGCCTCGGTCTCCCCTTCCTGGGCATCATCCCGCTGATCCGCAAGCTGCCCCAGGGCGCGCTGGTGCCGGCCATCGCGGACGGAAAGAACGGTCTCGCCGACAGTCTGCGGGTGGTGAGGACCAACCTGATCTACGGGTCGGCCGAGGCGCGGCCCAAGGTCCTCGCATTCACGAGCGCCTCGCCCGGCGAAGGCAAATCCACGGTGGCCGCCGGTCTCGCCCTTCTCTTCGCCCAGAACAAGTCGCGCGTGCTCCTCATCGACGCCGACCTGCGCCGGCCCTCGGTGCATCACCTGATGGGCGTGGCCCAGAGTCCGGGGCTTTCGGGCCTGCTCGCAACCGAGGGGCCGGTGACTCTGGCCGCCCGCGGCGGCGCGGTCCGCGGGCTCGACGTCATCCCCGCGGGCACGCCCCAGAACCTGTCGGCCGAGCGCCTCGGGTCGGAGGCCATGAAGGCGATCATCGAGCAGGCCCGCGCTCGGTACGACTGGGTGATCATCGATTCCCCGCCCGCGCTCGGCCTGTCGGACGCCTCGGTCATCGCCACTCTTGCCGACGGGATCGTGGTCGTCTGCTCCGGAGACAAAACCCCGCGACAGGCGGTTCGTCACGTGACCGACCAGCTCCGAGCCGTGCGCGCGATGATTCTGGGCGTGGTCTTGAATCGCGTCGACCTGCATCGCCACTCCTATTACTACGGCCGCTACTACTCCCCTTACTACGGCGCCGAGGGCGAGGGCGCCAAGCGGCATGGCCACGAGCCTCGTGAGAGTCCGGCTCCCTGAGCCTCGGCTCGTGAAGACGCGCGAACCCTAGAGAAGCTTCGACGCCGCCTCGTAGACCGCCTGGGTGGTGATCTGGCCCAGGCATTCGGGAACGGGGGCCGAGTCGCACTCTTCGGGTGGCCGGCGGATGAGATTGCACGGACCGCACCACAGTACGGGGGCGAGGGCGATGTGCGGTCGACCCGAGCCGAAACCGTGCTCTCCTCCGGAGAAGTATCGGCCGGGATCCGAGGGGCCGAAGATCGCCACCGACGGCACGCCGAGGGCGCAAGCAAAATGCATGGCCGAGGTGTCGCACGAGATGAAGGCGTCGCAGGCGCTCATGGTTTCGGCGAAGGCTGGGAGGTCGAGCCGGCCTGCCAGGTCGAGAACCGGCCCCTGGATTCTGGCGCGGATGGCTCCCGTCTTTGCCGCCTCGCTGGCCGACCCCGTCAAGAGAAGGGTCGCGCCCTTTTCGCTGATCAGCCGCTGGCCGATTTCGGCGAAGCGCTCGGCCGGCCATTCCTTGATGCTTCGGCCGGCTCCTGGATGAATCCCGACCACCGGGCCCTTTCTTTCGAGGCCGCCCGTGGCAAGCAGGGAGGCGAGGCGTTTGCGACCCTGTTCGTGCCGCGCCTCATCGAGCCAGCGAAACGGCCGGCGGGGCACGGACCGGCCGAGGGCTCTCTCGATGGCGCGGTAGTTCTGCTCGACGAAGTTCACGTCTTCGTCGAGATCGACAACCGTGGTGAGAAGCGAGGCGCTGCCGGTATTCGCATAGCCGACGCGCGAACGAGCGCCGGTCGCGGCGAGAAGCCAGGTCGCGCGCAGGTCACCCTGCAGGTCGATGGCGAGATCAGCGGGGGCGGCCCGCCGCGACCGCGCCGAAGTGAGGAGGTCCAAAAGGCTTTGGGCGCCTTCGTCTCGACGGCCCACCCAGGGCGCGCTCCAGACGAGGACTTCATCCACCGGCGCGTCCTTCGCGATCTCGCGCGACCATTGCCCCACCGCGAGGCGGATCCGCGCCTCGGGGAGGGCCTCACGAAGCGCCTTGAGGGCGGGAAGGCTCATGAGCACGTCGCCGATGCGATCAAGACGAAGAACCAGGATCTCCCTGGGCTCACCTCCCGCCGGTCGCGGGAGGAAGGGAGCCACGAAGTGGGCGCCCAGGCTCGCGAGCGCCACCATCGCCCGCTCACGCGGTTCGGTGACGCGGCTGGCCCTGCCCTTAACGTTTTGCCAGCGCCTGCGCCTGGACATAACAATCCTCGAGGGTGGTGGCGACCCGTTCCCAGGTGAGATCGCGGCGCACTCGGCGCGCTGCGGCCGCGCCGAGTTCGGAAGCGAAGGACGGGTTCGAAACGAGATGGTCGAGCGCGCGCCTGAGGGCTTCGGGACTCTTCGGTGGCACGAGGACGCCTTCGACGCCATCGGTCACGACATCGGGGATGCCCGCGACCCGGCTCGCGACGATCGGCTTTCCCGCGGCCATGGCCTCGAGGAGTGCGTTTGGGAGGCCGTCGACGTTGCCTTTCGAGTCGACGACGGAGGGGACCGCGACGATGTCCGCGCAGCGCAGGGCGTCCCGGATTTCCGAGCGGCTGAATCGACCGGCGAGCGTCACCGACGCGCTCGAAGCTTTGGCCGAAGACTCGAGCTCCCTCTGGAGGTCGCCATCGCCCACGAGCCCCACATGGAGATTGGGCGCGCCCGCGACCGCCTCGATGAGATGCGTGAAGCCCTTCTTCTCGACCAGGCGGCCGACCGCGACCACCAGGGTCTGCGCGGGAGACGCGCCGAGGCGGCGGCGCATGGCCTCGCGTTCGCTATCGGAAGGCGGGTCCCCTTCGCCGAAGAACCGCACGTCGACCCCGTAGGGCACGACGCGAGTACGATCCGCGATCGACCCCAGTGCGATCGCACGATCGCGAAGATCGGAACTGCATGCGGTGACCGCAGCGGCATCCGCGAAGGCTCGGCCTGCCGCCCTTCCAACCAGTCGGCTGCGTTCGGCCGCGAACACGTCGCTGCCGTGAAGCGAGATCACGAAGGGCCGGGCGAAGGACTTCGCGGGCCTGCGCGCGAGGACGCCTCCGGGCACAACCCAGTGAGCGTGCACGGCATCGTAGGACTCGAGGCCCAGAAGGCGCCGAACCGCGCGCGTGGTCGCGAGGGCGGCGAGCGGCGCCACCATCAACGTCTTCCACCTGAAGCCGCGATCCGCGTTCAGGCTCTGGGCGTAGCCCCAGACGCTCAGGATCGGAGCGGGTGCATATTCGAAAGGAAAGAAGCGGAGGCCCGTCTCGGGCTCTCGCCGGAGCTTCGGATGTGCGGGAAGAACCACGTCGACACGATGTCCTCGGGCCACGATGCCCCGGGCGATCTCCTCGATGAAGGGCGCCGTGCCATCCCCATCGAACAGTGGGTAGGACGAGGTCACCATGAGTATCTTCATGACTTCGGGAGCGGGGGCAGGATCTCGACGAGGTCGACCATGATGCCGAGGTCGCGGGTGTCGGTGGCCAGGGGATCGGTGTTGGCGGGCCGCCAGGCGGGGACATCGAGACGAAGGATCTTCGAGCCCGGAGGCAAGGGCGAAGGCAGGGTCACCTCGAAATCGCGCCAGGTCCCGTCCGCGGTGAACTCGCCGATCGGCACCTGGTCGAAGAACGCTTTGACCACCGCTGGTTTCGCGGTAGCGGGACGAAGGTGGGAGGTGGCCCGGATCCGCACCCGGGCGCCGGCCACCGCGGCCGGCGCATAGATCGAGCCGGTGGCGTTGCCCCGCTCATCGAGACATCCGCCCGTCCACCTGTAGGTCCGCTCTCCGGTAGCCTCGGCCTCGAAGAAGCCGGAGGTTTGGAGGTCTCCCGAGCCTCCGATGTCGATCAGGGGCTCGGTCGTGACCCTCAGGGTCTCGGGCTCGATCACCCGGGAGAGGAAGAACTCCACCACCCGCGGTTCAGGCTTCATGGGAACGCGGTCGTACGTCCACTCGAACTCGGACGAGGTGAAGCGGAAAGTCTGGGTTCGCTCCAGGAACAAACCGCAAACGTCGGTCCTGAAGCTGGTCACGAAGTAGATGTTGCGATACGTCTTTCTCCAGGCCGCGATGAGATGCGCGAGTTGCTGTGGGTCGGGATTGAACCGCCGGAATTCGAGGGCGTTGGCGCCATACAGCCCCCACAGCGGCAGGGACAGGAGATGGATGTTCTTGGGCTGTTCGAAGAGCACCACATCGCGCGGGCCGAACCGGCGAGCCACGTCCGCCACGAAGCGCACGCTGCCTTTCCAGTCGACGTAGGACAGGATCGGTTGAGTGTTCGCCACGGAGGCGCCGAGGGCGAGCAGGCCGAGCGCGGTCGCGATGAGCCGCCGCGCCTTCGACCCCTGCGCGATGGTGACCACCGCGAGGGCGGCAAGCACGAAGGTGAAGGGAAGGGTGACCGGAACGTAGCGGCGCATGGCGAAGAAGTAGTCGTTGAAGACGCGGATCTTGTAGAAGTAGAAACCGGAGAAGGCGAGAAGCACGAGCAGGGACAGAGCATCCCGCGCCCCCACGCGCTTGAGCCAGATCCCGAGGCCCCAAAGAGCCAGGCCAAGGGCGGGCGCGCCCACGAACCACGAATAGCGGGGCAAGGCCTGGGCATCGTGCGCGGCCAGGCGGGCGAAGCCCAGACTTTGCAGCAGCCGCGGATCGGCGAGCTTCGCCTCCTTGGGGTTCCCGTCGCCGCCCGCCCACGCGGAAAGGGAGGGCCGGGCCAACAGGGCATAGATCACGAGAACGCCGAGAAGCACGAGGGCGGCGTTTTTGAGCACCGTTTCACGCGCCCTCAGGGCGACGATCCAGCGCGGCCCCTGCTTCCAGATCACGACCCCCAGCACGACCGCAATCGCCGCGACCATCATCCAGAACGAAGGGGGATGACTCCAGTAGCGCCGGGTGAGGATCTGGTGCGCGTAGCGCTTGGAGAAGAAAACGGCGTGAATGGTCGCGTGAACCAGGAGCGCCCCGAAGGGCACAAGCAGACTCAGCACGCGCGAGCGCCCTCCGGAGGGCCGGTTGACCAGTTGAAACACCACGAAGACGGCAAGCGGCAGGAGGAGAAGCACGCTGTCGATGCGTACCAGCAGGGTGAGGCCGAGCAGGCCGCCGGAGAGAAAGGCAAAGGCGCGCGAGTCGCTCTCGTGATCGAGGCGATGGGCGAGGAGGCCGGAGAGGATGAGGAACTGCGAGAAACCCTCGGACACCGGGTAGCGCGCGAACCAGACTTGAAGCACGGAGGTGGCAAGGCCCAGGGTGCCGAGGAGCGCCACCGTGGGGCCGAACATGCGGCGGGAGAGGAAGAAGGTGGCGAGCGTGCCCAGGATGCCGAAGATGGGCGGAGTGGCGAGGGCGCCGCGCACACCCATGGTCTCGAACAGATAGGCGCCGAAGGCGGGAAAGAGGTGGAAGAACTGCGGCGTGATGAGGGCGGTGGTGGGATGGTCGAGTTCGAATCCCATGAAGCGCGGCCATGAGGGCTGGGGTTTGTCGTCGTTCCCCTCGAGGGTGAACCTGAACGGCGGCTCGTCCAGGTTCGCGTAGAAGAGGGAGAGGTCCTCGCGCGGGATCGAGGCCACCACCGGATCGAGATGGGTGATGGCGCCGGTGCGCGCGATCACGCCCATGGCTGATACGTAGGCGCCGGGGTCGCGCCCGCCCACGATGTACTCGCTCGGCCGCGCTTGAAGAGCGAAGGCAACCGCGGCCACGACCAGGGCGGGCCCCATCGTCCTCGGCGCCGCCGGCCACGCCAAAGGCGCGGCGGGCCTTCGGCCAGCGAGACGAGCGATCAGGAGGACGATCGCGAAGAAGCCGAGCTCGAAGATCGCGGCGCGAAGCGTCCCGAAAGCGCCGAATTCGGCGAGAAGCAGGGCCACCCAGGAGGAGAAGGCCACGGAGACAGCGCCGGTCAGGAAAAGGCGTTCGTCCAGGCCCAGGCGCTCACGGTCGGAGCCGCGAAGGAAGGAGAGAAAGACGAGCCCCGGAAGCAGCAGGAGAATGAAGGCTGCAGGAAAAGCGAGGGCGGCTCCGAGGGTTTGGGGCACTAGTTGAATTCCGGAACGGACCGCAGGGTGCGCGGCCCGACGCTACACGTGAACGCTTTCCTTCACCGCGGCGATGACCGCGTCCACCTGGGCGTCGGTGAGCTCGGGATAGATCGGAAGCGAGACGATCTCGTCGGCCGCCTGCTCGACCACGGGACGGTCGCCGAGCTTCCCGCCGAGGGAGGCATAGGCCCGCTGAAGGTGCAGGGCCAGGGGATAGTGGATGAGCGTGCCCACCCCTCGTTCGGCCAGAGCAGCCATGAACCCGGCCCGGTTCTTATGACGAACGACGAAGAGGTGGTACACCGCGCGCGCGTAACTCTGCTCCTCGGGCAGCCCGAGGGGGAGCCCGCGAAACGCCTCGAAGTATCGGCGGGCGATTTCGCGGCGGCGCGAGGTTTCCGCCTCCAGAGTGTGCAGGAGTTCGCGCAGGATCGCGGCCTGCATGTCGTCGAGCCGGGAATTCGTGCCGAGAGTGTCGTGCTTGTACTTCTCGCTCTGCCCGCCGTTTCTCAGCTGCCGGAGCTTCCTGGCGAGGTCCGGGTCTTCGACGAGGATGGCGCCGCCGTCCCCGAACCCGCCCAGGTTCTTCGTGGGATAGAACGAAAGGCCGGCGATTCCCGCGATGCTCCCGACCGGGCGCCCTTTGTACCTCGCGGCGTGGGCCTGGCAGGCGTCCTCGACCACGATCAGATTGTGGGCACGCGCGATCTCCATGATCGGGTCCATGTCCGCGGGATGGCCGTACAGATGCACGGGCATGAGGCCGCGCGTTCTCGGGGTGATCCGCGACTCGATCGTCCGCGGGTCGAGGTTCAGGGTGATGGGATCGACGTCGCCGAAGACCGGGATGGCGCCCAGTCTGGAGATGGCGAGGGCGGAAAACGCCGCCGACATGGGCGAGGTGATGACCTCATCGCCCGGACCGATCCCCTTGACCTCGAGGGCGAGGATCAAGGCGTCTGTGCCGTTTGCGACCGAGACCGCGTCCTTCGCTCCCATCGCCGCGGCGAGTTCTTTCTCGAACGCGTCGACCTCGGGGCCGAGAATGAACCATCCCCGATCCAGCACGCGCGCGATCGCCCGATCGATGGCGGCGCGATGGGCGGCCACCTTGGGCCTCAGATCGTTGGCGGGAACCTGGCTGGTTTCGGTCACAGATACCGGTCCTTGTTCTTGCGGTAGTAGTCGATGGTGCGGGTCAGGCCGTCGATGAACGGGGTGGTCGACTTCCACCCCAGGACGCGCTCGATCTTCCGCGCGTCCGAGTAGAAATCGCCGATATCGATCTTCTTCCGCTCCTCGGGGAAGGGGACAACCTGGATCGCACTCCTGCCGGAGAGGCCCACCAGGTCGTTCGCCAGCTTGAGCAGGGAAATGGGGTCGCCCCCGCCGAGATTGAACACCTGTCCGTTCGACGCTTCGCTCGCACCCGCTCTCAGGAAAGCGTCCACGACATCGTCCACGTAGTCGAAGTCCCTCCGCTGCGCGCCATCGCCGAAGACCTCGATGGTCTCGCCCAGCACGGCCTTGCGCACGAACCAGCCGATGAACCCCTGGCGGTTGTGGCGGATGAGCTGACGCGGTCCGTAGGTGTTGGTGAGGCGCAGCGAGCAGGCGCGGATGTTGTACACCTGGTTGTACACCAGGTGATAGAACTCGCCCGAGATCTTGTTGATGCCGTTTACGTCGGCGGGGGCGAGCGCGTGCTCCTCGTCGACGGGCAGCCGTTGAGGCCGGCCGTAGATCTGCCGCGTGCCCGCGTAGACGATTTTGGCCTCAGGATTCCTCTTGCGCAGCGCCTCGAGGATCCAAAGCTGGGAGCGGCAGTTGATCTCGAGATCGGTGAAGGGGTCGCTCATCGAATCGATGTGGCTGACCTGGCCGGCCAGATTGAAGACCCAGTCCTGGCCCTGGACCAGGTACTCCATGGCGTGGCCGCGCACATCCGCGATGTTGATGCGGACCCGGTCCTCGTATCCGTCGAGGTTGAAGAGGTTCCCTCCGTAGTCCGGGAGCAGGGAGTCGACCGCGGTCACCTGGGCGCCGAGGTCGGCGAGCCGGCGGCACAGATTCGACCCGATGAAGCCGAGGCCCCCCGTGACCAGGACCTTGCGGTTTCGGTAGGCGTCGAGGTACGAGGTCATGGTCAGGCCGCGGCCTTCAGGTGACTCTTGGTGAGGGTCAGTTCCACCCAGAGGTCCGCGAGGTCGCGCAGGGTGCGAAAGACCCGGGGGAAGTTGAAGAACTGGCTCTTTCCATAGGTGCGGTGGTAGTGATGCACAGGCACCTCGGCGATCTTGAAGCCGTAGTCCGTCACCTTCTTCATGAGCTCGACACAGATGACCCCGGAGGAGCGGGTGAGCTTCACCTTCTCGAAGACGGTCTTGCGCATCAGCCGGAAGTCGCAGTCCACGTCCCGGATCCTGAGGCCGAAGGCGAGCTTGACGAAATGGTGATAGACGCGGCCGATCACTTTGCGATGAAAGGGATCGTTCCTCGAAATCTTGAAGCCGTTCACGAAATCGATTTCATCCGAATAGGCATCGAGCAGAAGGGCGAATTCGCGCGGGTCGTACTGAGCGTCTCCGTCGGTGTAGAGGACGAGGTCCTTGGACGCGGTCTCGAAGCCGGTTCTAAGGGCGCCCCCATAACCGCGGTTCTTCGGGTGATGGACCACCTTCAACCAGGGGTTCACCCGGGCCATCTCATCCAGGAGTTCGCCGGTGTGGTCGGGACTGCCGTCGTTCACCACGATGACCTCGTAGTCGTCCGTGTAGCGCCGAACCGTCATGTGAGCCAGGATCACCAGGCTGGCGATGGTTCCGGCGTCGTTGTAGGCCGGAAAGAAGACGGAGACGGAGGGGCGGGTTTTCGGCATCAGTTCCTTTGGGAAACCCTTATTTTCCCTCTTCCCGGCGGGTTTTGAGGAGCCCGTTCACAATCTCGGGGCGGCCGAGGAGGAAGGCACTTCCGAGCGCCCCCATGATCGCCAGGAGAAGTCCGGGCAGAAAAAGCGGCGGAGCGTAACGGATCTCCGTCCGCGTTTCGGGGCGAGCTTCCACCAGAAGCCGGCCCGAAGACTCGCGGACCGGCGTGGATGCCTCGATGCCGGGCAGATACGGTATCGCCACCTCTACCGTCTGGGCCGCGTCACTGGTGAAGGCGATCCGCCCCCCTGGCGAGGGGCCGGACCCTTGATGGACGGGAAGGGCGGCACGCACGACGGGCAGGGTGTCGGCCACGCGGAACACCCGAATCTGTGGGGTGGTCGCGATCTCCTGGAAGGCGGGGTCTGAAAGGTAAGCCGAGAGCCTCGAGGCCTGGACCACGATTCCCTCCTGACTTTCCACCACGACGCCGACCACTCGGGCCGGCGGTTGATCCACGGGAACCTCGAGGATGACCGCGTCCACACGATACGAAGGAGAACTCACCGAACCCTCGACGAGCGCCCCCAGAGGCACCTCACGGTTTCCGTTCACCCGGGCGAGAATCTGGAGGGGCACGGGTGACCCTCCAAAGTTGACGCGAATCGTCTTCAGTCGGAGCGGGGGAATCGCGAACGTCCGGCGCGATCCGCTCGCGAGGGTGAGGCCGAAGGGAAGATCCGAAGCGCCCGCCGCCAGATCGGCGGTTTGAACCTGCACGGCGTCGATCGACCATTGACGCAGGAGCGAAATATCCGGGGTGAGCGATCGCTCAGTGAGAACGCCTCGGGCCCCCATCTCGCCCAGAGCCCGTCGAATCGAAACCGGCGCCATGGGATCGTAGCCGTTGGCCTGGATCCGGGGCGCCATCGCGCCGTACCCCGCAAAGCCCAGGTCCAGGGCGAGATCCGTCGGATAGGCCCGCACCAGGGTCATGACCCTCGGACTGCTCCCGAGCTCTTCGAGGGCACGGTCGACCGCCCGCCGCGTGGGCGTGCCCGAAAGCAACTGACTTCGCGTGGGAGCTTCCTTGAAGATCTCGCGACTCGTGGGCTGGAGGGCAAAGGACACGGCGAGGGGCAGGAGGAAGACGCCGGCGGCCACGGAGCTCTCCGCTTCGGCGAGGGCGAAATAAGTGATGAGAGCGATGGCGTAGACGCCCACGGCCGCGGCCAGACGATCGGGAAGGCCGCCCAGAGTCGCTGCCGCCACCGACAAGACGCCGACCGAAGCGAGAGAGGCCACGAGAAAGTAGGCCCGGAGTCGACGCCCGCGACGCGTTCGCCGCTCCCTCCATTGCTCATCCAGGGCGAGACCGGCCAGGGCCGCGAGCGCGAACTCCACTACGAGAGGCAGGGCGCCGGGGGCGAGCAGCGGTCCGCGCCCGGTCTGAAGAGCGAGCGAGGCGAGGACCGCGAGAAGAAGCACGCGAACGGGGAGGCGCTCGAAGAGCAGGGGCAGGCTCGCGATCGCGAGACTCGCCGCAGGGGTGTGGGTGACCGTCTTCAGGATGAGACCGGCGAGGCCGGAGACGCCTTCGGCGGCGGCCTCGGCCTGCAGTCCGGTCACCTGGCGCCCCGCCGAGGGGAGGAGCTCGAGAGTGGGCAGCCACTGGGGAGCCGAGAGGGTCAGGCCGAGGAGGATCGCGAGGGCGGTGGCCCGTCGTGGCGGAGTGTGCGGCGAGCGGCTCAGGGTGTGCCCGAGAAGCAGGCGTCCGAAGAGCAGGGCGCCTCCGGCCCGGAGAGCCTCGGGAGAGCCCGCAAGGACGAGGAGAGCGATCGAGGCGCCCAGGCCCACGAGGCGCGACGCGCTCGCGCTGTTCATGTGGGACTCGGCCGCGAGGAGGACAAGCGGCAGCAGGGGCGAGGCGACGAGCGTCGCGGTGTCCTCGAAATGGCCGAGAAGATACGGGCCGTAAGCGAAGGAGAGAGCGCCCACGAACGCTCCCGGAGCCCCCGCCCCCAACCGCTTCAGGTAGAGGTAGGTGAGGATGCCGGCGAGGGAGACGGAGATTAGGACCAGGGCCTGGAAGGCCGAGAAGGCGTCGAACCAGGCGAGGAGAAAGGTCAGTGGATAGAGGACGCCCCCCCGGTAGGCGGCGAGAAGCGGCGAACCCAGGAACTCCTTCGTGTTCAGGAAGGGCCAGGAGAGTTCGCGATACGCCCGAAAGGCCTCGGTCCGCAGAGGCAGGTGAAGGGCCACACCATCGCCCGGACCCAGCAGTTGGTGGGCCAGCAACGGTTCGGCGTAGGCGATCAGGGGAAAGAGGGCAAGGACCAGAAGTGCAAAGACATCGCCTTTCAGGTAGGCCCGCGTCAACGCCTGTCCTGCATCGAGGCGATCTGCTCGGAGATCAGGCCGAACAGGAACACCACCACTCCGAGCTGAATCAGGAGAGCCGAGCCCATGGGAATCTTGTCGAAATGAAGCACGTTCCAGATCCCGTAGCCGACTCCGGCGAGGAGGGCCATGGCGGAGATCGGAGCAAAGACTCGGAGGGGGGCGTAGAGAGTGACGATCTTGAAGATGATGAGGATGAATCGAAATCCGTCGCGGAGCGGGCGGATCTTCGAGGTGCCCACGCGGGCCCGCGCCTGGATGGGGACGAAGAGAACGCTGCGTCCCGACTTCATCAACGCCAGGCAGGAGGTTGTGGGGTACGAGAATTCGTTGGGCAGCAGGTGAAGGATGTCGAGGAGCGCCTGCCGCTTCGCCGCGCGGTAGCCGGAGGTGAGGTCGGGGATGGGCCTTCCCGTGAGCCAGGACGCGAGAGCGCGGAAGATCGCGTTCCCGGTCGCCCGAATCGTCGACTGGTCGGCGAGCGACCGCGCGCCGATGACCAGATCGTAGGTGCCCACCGGTCCGATCAGCTTCGTCGCCTCGGCGGGATCGTGCTGAGTGTCCGCGTCCATCAGAAGGATGACCGGGGTCTTGGCCTCGCGAATGCCGGTCTTCACGGCCGCGCCGTTTCCCTTGTTGTAGGGGTGGCGAACCACGCGGGCGCCCGCCGTCTCCGCGCGGGTCGCGGTGTCATCGGTGGAGCCGTCGTCCACGACCACGATCTCGGCGAAGCCCTGCGGCTTCAGGCCGGCCACCGTCTCCGCGATTCCCCGGGCCTCGTTGAAGGCCGGAATCACCACCGTGGTCTCGAGGGCTTCAGCCACGCGTCTCGGCTTCCTTCGAAAGCTCGGCCCGGCGGACTCGATAGAGGACGTCCTCGATGAGCTTGCGGTTGCTGGCGATGAGGTCCGCCATCAGGCCCCACTGCAGGGTCTGGAAACCCAGGATGAGAAGGAGCACGGAGAGGATGGCGGACTGGAAGTGCCCGGTGATCGCGCCCTGCCACCAGAAGTAGGCGTAGCGGAGGCCGAGCAGGGCTCCCGCCGAGACCAGAATGCCTCCCAGGATCATGAAGACTTTGAACGGTTCGTACATCGCGTAGATCCGCAGGATGGT
>CAZYEA010000010.1:29913-38713 GCA_964646485.1 uncultured Acidobacteriota bacterium | reverse complement strand
TTCCTGCTTCGCATCCATGGCGGCCCCAACGGCCAGGACCAGCACTCCTTCGCCGCGGAGAGACAGCTCTTCGCGGCGAACGGCTACGCGGTTCTCGCGGTGAACTACCGCGGCAGTTCCGGTCGCGGTGCGAAGTTCTCCCGCTCGATTTGGGCGGACTGGGGCCATTTCGAAGTCGAAGACCTGCTCGCCGGCGTTGACCACGTGATCAAGCTCGGCGTCGCGGACCCCGCGCGGCTCGGCGTGGGCGGCTGGAGCTACGGCGGCATCCTGACCGATTACCTCATCGCTACCGACAATCGCTTCAAGGCGGGAACGAGCGGCGCCGGCACGGCGTTTACGGTGGCGTTCTACGGGACCGACCAGTACATCATCCAGTACGACTACGAGATCGGCCCGCCCTGGAATCCCAAGTCCTGGGAGACCTACCAGAAGCTCTCGTATCCGTTCCTCCACGCCGATCGGATCAAGACCCCGACCCTCTTTCTTGGCGGGGAGAAGGACTTCAACGTGCCCGTTCAAGGATCGCAGCAGATGTACCAGGCGCTGCGCAGCCTCGGCGTCGACACTCAGCTCATCATCTACCCCAACGAGAACCACGGGATCGCGCGGCCGAGCTACGTGAAGGACCGCTACGAGCGCTATCTCGCCTGGTACGAAAAGTACGTGAAGGGCGTTCGCTAGCGACTACACAGGGCCGGATCCTATGGTGAGGTCGTGGGGTTTCCTGGCCCGCTCAGGTGGATTCGTCGGCTCGGGTGGATCCCGGCAGGCGCGGTCCTGTTCGCCTGCGGAGGAGCGGCGACCGCGCCCGCGCCGGCTCCGACGCCGGGACCGACCGGGCGCTTTCTCTACGCCGCCAGCCAGTCCGGCCCGACCATTCGCTCGTGGGCCATCGATGCGACCACCGGCCGCCTGACCTCGATCGGGGAGACCACCCTTGCGGGCGGGGCTCGCGCCATCTCGATGGTCGCCGATCCTTCGGGACGATTCCTGTTCGTCTCGCGGGCCTCCGGGCGCGGCGGCATTGACGCGTTCACGATCAACCGTACGAGCGGCGCCCTCGCCCTCGTGAGCGGATCCCCCTTCGATCTCGACCGGCAGGCCGATGCCCTGGTTCCGGACCGAACCGGGCGATCCCTGCTCGCGATCCGCACTTTCAACTCCCTCATCGACACGTTCACGATCGACGCGACCACCGGCGCCCTTTCCTCGAGATCAGGCGATGCGCTGTTCCTCTCCGTGGCCCCCGCGGCTCCGGCGCTTCGTCCCGATGGTCGGTTTCTCTACTTCGCAGCGGCTGATCTGCCCCGGGTCATCACCGCGTCCATCGATGCCACCGGCCGGCTCTCTCCGGGGCCGACCATTGAAGTGGAGGACACCGTGCGCTCCCTGACCGTGGATCCAGCCGGCTCCATCCTCTACCTGACCACGGCGACACCCTTCTCCTCCAACACGCTCTTTGCGTACCGCATCACGCAGGCAACGGGAACCCTCACTCCCGTCACGGGATCGGTGTTCGCGACCGGGTTCGATCCTGCCGTTTCGAACCTCCGTCCGGATGCGGTCGCCTTCGATCCCGTCGGGCGCTTCGCGTACGTTCTCGATCGCGCGGGCCGTACGGGCGCTCACAGTCGCGGGGTGTTCGCGTTTCCGGTCCAGGCCACCGGGGTTCTGGGTCCGGCCTTCCTTGGTCCTTACTCCACGCCCCCGACCGAGCCGTTCCTGAATGGCGACCCGGTCACGTTCGTGATCGACCCCTCGGGCCGCTTCGCCTATCTCGCCGACGCGACTTCAAGCACGATCTCCGTCTTCACCGTGGACTCGGGCACGGGCGCGCTCGGCGTCTCGGGCGCCCCGGTGGGCGCCGGCCTCACGGGATTCCCGATGTTCGCCATCACGCCCTGAAGGAATACGCGCCTCTCGCTCAGCGGACCGACGGCGAGGACACCGCGGGTTTGCCCCTCTGCTTCGCGACCCAGACGCGCACCCGAGCGTCGAGGACCTCCATGGGGAGCGAACCCGCGCCCAGGACTTCGTCGTGGAAGGCGCGAAGATCGAACTTCGCGCCGAGTTCCTTCTTCGCGAACTCGCGGAGCTCGATGAACTTCAACTGGCCGATCTTGTAACCGAGGGCCTGCGACGGGATGGCGATGTAGCGGTCGGTTTCGCTCTGGACCTCGACTTCCTCGATCCCCGAGTGCGCGTGGAAGAAATCGACGACCTGCTGCCGCGACCAGCGCTTGTAGTGGAAGCCGGTGTCGGCTACGAGCCGGATGGCGCGCAGCATCTCGTCCTGCAGGTGGCCGTAGAAGCTGTAAGGATCCTTGAAGAAACCGACGTCGCGGCCAAGACGCTCGGAGTAAAGGGCCCAGCCCTCGACATACGCCACGTTGAAGCCCTGCTGGCGGAAGGGTGGCAGGGAAGGCAGTTCCTGCGCGATGGAGCCTTGCAGGTGATGTCCCGGAATGCCTTCGTGATACGCCGTGGTTTCGATCGACAGGGTGAGCCGGTTCTCGAAGTCGCCCGTGTTCACCCGTACGTTGCCCGGCCGTGAACCGTCGGGAGTCCCGGGGAAGTACTCGGCGCCCGCCGCTTCCTTCTCGCGGAACGATTCGGTCGGGAGGATCTCCACTTTGGCCTTGGGCAGGCGGCCGAAGAGCTTCGGCATTTCGCGCTCGAACTGGTCGGTGTACTTACGGTAGAGATCGAGGATCTCCTGGCGTGACTTCGGATGCAGGGCCGGGTTCTTGACTGCGGCTTCGTTGAAACTCTTCATGTCCGCGAAGCCGAGCTTTTTCGCGACCGCGAGCATCTCTCCCTCGATGCGCGCCACCTCACGCAGTCCGAGCTGGTGGATCTCCTCCGGCGACATGCTGGTGGTGGTGCTGCTCTTCACGAGGTACGCGTAGCGCGCCTCGCCGTCGGGAAGCGACCAGACTCCGGGCTCGCTCCGGCCCGCGGGGGCGTAGTCCTTCTTCACGTACTCGGCGAACCTGGCGTACGTCGGATAGACGAGATCGTTCACGGCCGCGAGCACGGCCTCGCGCAGGCGCTTCTGGTCCGCCTCACTGATCCCGGCCGGGAACTTCTGGACCGGTTGGGCGAAAGGCGAGTCTTCCGCCTTGATGGCCACGATCTTCTCCGCCTGGGGCGCCACCTTGTCGAGCAGGATCCTCGGAGGCATCAGCTTCAGGCTCATTCCCTTCGCCATCAGTTCCTGAATCTGTGTGAACACGCGTGGCACCTGCTTAAGGCGCGAGATGTAGTCCTCGTAGTCCTTCACGTTTGTGAAGGGGAGCAGGGGCACCAGTTGAGGGAGCTGCAGGTGCGGACTCGAGAACTGATTCACGGGCATGAGCCAGCTCTGGAATTTGGAACCTTCGATTCGTTCTCGCAGATCACGCACCATGAGGGTCTGGTTGAGTTGCTCCTGCTCTGGGAAGCCCGAGGTGTCGATCGCTTCGAAGCGGGCCAGGAACTTCTTCGTCTCCTCGAGGTCTTCGAGGATGGCTTTCTCGCTGCTCTCGGAGAGACGATCGTTGAAGCGCTTGTCCCCGAGGATCGAAGCGAACTCGGGATTCGTCCGCATCGTGTACTCCCAATGCTCAGCGAGAAGGGCGTCCAGGGCCTTGCGTCGCGTTTCGACGCTGGTGACGGCGGCGCTGGCCTGCCGAAAGGGCGCCGCGAACGAGGACGATGCCGTGAGTGAGGCCACGGTGAGCGCTATGGCGATTGAGAGTTTCATGAGTCCTTCCGCGCGAATTCAATCGAATGAATTGAGTGCAAAACCGTCGATTTCCTATCCGCCCATCATGCCAGTCGCGATAGGGTGACGCCTCGCTGACATGAACAATTTCAAGTCCGCTCTCCGCCAGATCAGGAACGCCCCCGGGTTCACCTTCGTGGCCCTGCTCACTCTGGCCCTGGGCATCGGCGCCAACACCGCCATCTTTTCGGTGATCAACGGCGTCCTGCTGCGTCCGCTCCCCTTCGAGGAGCCGGAACGGCTCATGCGCCTCTACGAGCGCAGCGACAACTTCCCCAAGGCCTCGTGGGCCGCCGGTCAGTTCTTCTCGATGCATCAGGACAACACTTCGTTCGAGGCGGTGGGCGCATGGCAGGCGGCGAACTTCAACCTGTCCAAAGACGGCGCCGACCCCGAGCGGATCGAAGGCGCCCTCGTCACCCTCGACTTCACCCGCGTGCTTCGAGTGCGTCCCCTCCTCGGTCGCGTCTTCACCGCGAACGAGTTCTCCCCCGGGGCGGACGCGGTGGTCCTCATCAGCCTGGGCATGTGGCAGCAGCGTTTTGCGAGCGATCCCAACATCCTCGGCCGATCCCTCTTCATCAGCGGCCGTCCGCGGCTCGTGGTGGGGGTGATGCCGGAGGCCTTCACCTTCCCGGGCAAGTCGCAGATTTGGGCGCCCTTCGCCCCCAACGAAGAGAACCGCACGCGTCGTGACCTGCACAACCTCCAGGCCTTCGGGCGGCTCAAGCCCGGCCTCTCCTATGAACAGGCCCAGGCGGATCTGAAAACCCTCACCGGGCGTTACGCGAAGGAGTTCGCGGCCACCGACGCCGACTGGAGCTGCGTTGCCTATCCGATGCTCGAAGACGCGGTGGCGCAGATCCGTCCCGCGCTCAACGTGCTCCTCGCTTCCGTGGTGGCGCTCCTCCTCATCGCCTGCGCGAATGTGACGAACCTGCTCCTCGCCCGCGCGGCCACGAGGCAACGTGAGATGTCCCTGCGAGCGGCCCTGGGGGCGAGCCGTCTGCAGATCGCGCGCCAGCTCATGGTCGAGTCGCTCGTCTACTTCGCCCTCGGTGGACTCGGAGGCGTCGTCCTCGGAAGGTGGCTTCTGATCAGCCTTCTTGCCATCGCCCCCGCCACCATTCCGCGACTCGACCAGGTGGGGATCGACGTCGGGGTTCTCCTCTTCACTTCGTCCATCACTCTGATCACCGGTCTCGTGTTTGGCCTGATCCCGGCCTGGACGGCGTCGCGCACCGATATCACCAGTGCGCTCAGGGAAGGCGGTCACGGCGCCATCGCGGGCCGAAGCTACCTGCGGGACGCCCTGGTGGTGGTCCAGGTGGCGGCCACCGTCGTCCTCCTCATCTCCTCGGGTCTCCTCCTGCGCAGCTTCCACGAACTGCAGCAGGTCGAGCCGGGCTTCAGCGCGGAGAAGGTGATGACCATGAAGATCGACTTGCCCGCCGCCAAGTACGGCGCCATCGGTCAGACTGACGAGAAGCGCGTCCAGTTCGTGAACGAGCTGATAAGAAGGATCTCCACTCTGCCCGGGGTTGAGTCCGCGGCGGTCGTGACCACCACCCCGCTCTCCGGCGGGCCCACCTTCATCATGCGGGTGGAGAGCAATGTGAACGTGACTCCGAGCAGCGCGCCCGTGACCCGCTATCGCACGATCACCCCCGACTACTTCAACGTGATGGGCATCGCTCTGCTCCAGGGCCGCTTCTTCACCGCTCAGGACGCGCCGGGCGCCCCTCGCGTGGTCATCGTGAACCGCGCCTTCGCGAAGAAGTTCTTCCCGGGGGTCGACAATCCCATCGGCAAGCGCGTCGAGGTGGCGCTCGACGATCCCCCGCGCTGGGCCGACATCGTGGGCGTGGTGGCGGACGTGAAGATCGACAGCCTGGAGGCGGAGACGCCGGTGCAGGCCTACGAGCCGTACCACGAGTTCTCCTTCAACAACGTGACCGTGGTCGCGCGCTCCTCGGGCGACGGCGCCGCCCTCGCCACCGCCATGCGCAAGGAGGTGCTCGCAATCGACCCCCAGCAGCCCGTGCACACCCAGAAGAGCATGGCCCAGATCGTCGACGACTCTCTGGGGCAGCGCTACTTCTCCCTGCTCCTCGTCGGGGTCTTCGCGGCCACCGCCTTGCTCCTCGCGAGTGTCGGACTGTACGGTGTGGTTTCCTACGGCGTCGCGCAGCGAACCCGCGAATTCGGCGTGCGCCTGTCCATAGGCGCCAGCCGCCGCGACATCGCCTCCATGGTGTTGACTCAGGGTTCGAGGCTCATCGGCACGGGCCTCGCCATTGGCCTCCTGGGCGCGCTCGTCTCCGCCCGGCTCTTTCAGTCGCTGCTTTTCGGCATCGGGGCGCGCGACCCCTTCACCTTCGCGGGCGTGATCTTCCTGCTCGGGACCGTGGCCGTGATCGCCTGTCTCGTTCCCGCCCTGCGCGCGGCGGATGTCGACCCGATCGTCGCCCTGCGCGACGAATAGGATCTAGGCGATCACCGCGATCGCTTCGATCTCGAGCAACCAATCGGGACCGGCGAGGGCGGTCACTCCGACGAGGGTGCTCGCGGGCGGGACGAGGTTCTTGAAGAACGCATCGCGAGCCTCCCGAATCGCGGGGAGGTCATCGGCTTTGAGATTCACTACGAACATGTTGATCTTGACCACGTCTTTTGGCCCGGCCCCCGCGGCGGCGAGCGCGGTCCCCAGGTTTTCGAAGACCTGCACGCTCTGGGCCTTGAGGTCGCCTTTGCCCACGGTTTCGCCCTTCGCATTCGCGGAGACCTGTCCGGAGACATAAATCGTCCGCCCCCCCGAAACACTCACCACATGGGTGTAGCCGCGCGGGGTCAGCAGGCCGGGAGGATTCGTCCGTTTGACCGAGGCCTCGGCGGCGGTGGCGGGAAGGCTGCTCATGGCCGCGAGGCCGAGTGCGACATCGCGCCGCGAGGGTGTCTTCGGTGTCTTCATGACGAAATCCTAGCGCCCCCCGGCGTGTCAAACTCCCGGGCGACTTCCACGACTCAGGAGACACCGATGAACCGACCCGTCCGCGCCGCCCTCTCCCTCGCCGTCCTTGTTCTCGTGGGTACAGGCTCCGTTCGGGCTCAGCAGAAGCCCGCGGAGGATCTCGCCGCGCGCGCGCGACGGATTCACGCCGAGGCGATCGTCCTCGACACCCACATCGACACCACCCAGCGCCTCCTGCAACCGGGATGGGATTTCTTCGAGCGCCATGAGCCGAACGTCCGCGGCCAGCGCGGCCCGGGCGGGCGGGGCAACCATGTCGACTATCCCCGCACGCGCGAGGGCGGTCTCGACGGCCTGTTCTTCTCCATCTACATGGCGGGATCGATCACCGGCCCGACCGCGGTGAAGCGTTCTCTCGAGCAGATCGACGCGGTGCGCCGCCTGGCCGAGGCCCGGCCCGATGCCCTGGTTCTCGCCACCACCGCGGCCGAAGTGCGGGCCGCGCACAAGGCCGGAAAGATTTCCGCCCTCATGGGCATGGAGGGCGGACACATGATCGACGAGAGCCTGCCCGTCCTGCGTGACTATGCGCGCCTCGGAGTCCGATATCTGACCCTGACCCACTCGCTCAACACGACCTGGGGCGACTCCTCCGGGGACCAGCCCGCCCACAACGGCCTCACCGACTTCGGCAAGGATGTAGTCCGCGAGTTGAATCGCCTGGGCGTGATGGTCGATGTGTCCCACGTGGCCGACAAGACCTTCGAGGACGCCCTGGCCACGAGCCGGGCGCCCCTGCTCGCGTCACACTCGTCCTGCCGCGCCCTCACCGGCCACGTCCGGAACATGACCGACGACATGATCCGCGCCCTGGCCGGCCGGGGCGGGGTCATCCAGATCAACTATCTCAATTCCTACATCGACGAGCCCCTGCGTCTCGCCGAAGTGGCGCGGCAGCCGCAGGTCGACGCCATTCGCAAGGACATGGAAGGCAAGTACCCGGGCCCCGCGAACGCGGAGAAGCGGATGATGGAAACGATCTCCGCGGTGGCTGCCCTGCAGCCGCCTCTTCCGGTCGCCCAGTGGCAGCGCATCGTGGACCACATCGATCACGCCGTGAAGATCGCCGGCGCCGATCATGTCGGTCTCGGGTCCGACTTCGACGGTGCGTCCATGCCGGAGGGGATGGAGGACGTCACCCGCCTTCCGAAGATCACGGAGGAGCTTTTGCGCCGCGGCTATACAGAAGCCCAGATCAAGGGGATCCTCGGCGAGAACGTTCTCCGGCTGATGGAGCGGGTCGAGGCGGTGGCGCGCGAGATTCAGGGCGAGGCGAAGCCCGGCCGCTAGAAAGGCGCCCCCCGGAAACGGTTGCGCGCAACGCCACCGGCCGCGAAAAGACTGCACGACCCGCACCCCCCGCTGCCTCCGGGCCGCCCCCCTGCCTCTGATCGGTAACGCCCTCCCCCAGCTTGATAAACGGGGCCGCATCCGAGCCTAAGCAAAGCGAAATCAAGGCTGGCCTGGATACATGGCATGTCGGTTGCTCCTCGCTCCCAACCGATGCCGCTAGCACCGCCAAGACACGAGTCCCTCCCGTGGGCTGGGCGATCGGGCGATCGTAGACACCTCTGAGGAGATATCCCTGATGAACCGACCTGCTGCTGTTGCGTTTCTCGCTGGTCTTCTGCTCCTGGCCGCGGGCCCGGGGAGGGGAGACCAATCGGCCCCGGCGCCGCCCGTGCAGGTGGCTCCGCATGGCGCCTACGCGGGCACGGAAAAATGCCTCGCCTGCCATGAGGATCAAGGCCCCGCACTCACCAAGGGCCCGCACTCGCATGCCTTCAAGGCGGGAACTCCGACCGCACCCTACGGATGTCAGAAGTGCCATGCCGACACCAAGGCCAACCTCGGATGCGAAGCCTGCCATGGGCCGGGCAAGGCCCACGCCGACGCCGATGGAGACAAGACGAAGATCGGCAGCATCAAGGCGATGTCGGTCCAGGACGCGAATGCCGTCTGCGCGAGCTGTCACTTCCGGACCAAGCACGCCCTCTGGG
>CAZYEA010000010.1:28428-29903 GCA_964646485.1 uncultured Acidobacteriota bacterium | reverse complement strand
CACGATCAGCGCAACGTCAGTTGCGTCTCCTGCCACAGCGTTCACGCCGCCAAGGGCGACAAACAGCTGAAGGCCGCCTCCGAAATGGAGCTGTGCGCCGGCTGCCACCGCGCCATCGTCAACAAGCAGCTCAAGTTCAACCACATGGCGGTGCGCGAGGGCAAGCTCACCTGCTCCAACTGCCACAACGTGCACGGCACTTCCAACGTGAAGTTGCTGAAGGTCGGCGGCACCATCGCCGAGTCGTGCGTCAGCTGCCACGCGGAGAAGCGCGGCCCGATGCTCTGGGAGCACGCACCCGTCACCGAGAGCTGCACCACCTGCCACGACCCTCACGGCTCCAACAACATCCGGATGCTGGTGGCGAAGGAGCCCTTCCTCTGCCAGCGCTGTCATGTGACCTCACGGCACCCTCCCACGATCTACGAGGGCTTCACGCTGAACAACTCCACCAACGCCGACAAGATCTTCGGCCGGTCGTGCGCGGGTTGCCATCAGTCGATCCATGGGTCCAATGCCCCTTCGGGCAAGGCGTTCCTGCGGTAGGTGAGGAGACGAGTCATGAGAAACCAACTACTGACGGTGAGCGCCACGGCGCTGCTTCTGGCCGCAACCACGATGGCCTTCGCCCAGGCCAAACCCGAACCGAGTCCGACCCCCGCGAACGGGAGCCTGGACATCGGCGGGCGTTTCACCTCCACCACCGGTGACGAGGCGCGCTACGAGCGCTACCGCGACCTGCGGGACGGGGTGAACGCCAATCTCCTTTACAGCAAAGAGACGGAGAAGTGGACCTTCGACATCAAGGCGAAGAACATCGGCTACCGCGACCAGCGGTACACCATGGACTTCAACTCCCGTCGAGTGAAGTTCTCGCTCTACTTCGACCAGACCCCGATCAACTACGCCTACTACTCGAGGACGCCGTATGTCTGCACCGCGGGCGACTGCTCGCTCGATCTCGGCCTGCGTCAACGGGTCGAGGCCGGGACGGCGGTGGGCGTGCCCCAGACCGCGGCGCAGCTCGTCACCGGATCCATCTACAACACGATCGCCAACACGTTCGACATGCAGTCCCGTCGCGACACGATGAAAGCCGATGCGCGCATCTCCGCCACCGACAACCTCGACTTCACCCTTGGGCTCAATACCTACAAGAAGACGGGGAACATGCCGTGGGGTTACGGGTTCGCGTTCAACAACCTCCAGGAGGTGCCCATGGTCATCGACAACCGGGAGACCGAGGTGTCGATGGGCGTCGAGTGGGCGAGCCACCAGGGCATGTTCAGAGCCAATTACGAGCACTCGAAGTTCGACCAGAACATCCCTACCTTCCGCTGGGACAACCCGTGGCGCGCCACCGATTTCTGCCGCACCGGCATCTCGGGCCAGGCTCCGGGCACCTGCTACGACCCGAGCGGCTACACCAACGCCAACGGACCCAACGACGGCCTCGCCGCCATGGGACCGACGAA
>CAZYEA010000010.1:0-28328 GCA_964646485.1 uncultured Acidobacteriota bacterium | reverse complement strand
GCTACACCAACGCCAACGGACCCAACGACGGCCTCGCCGCCATGGGACCGACGAACTCGCTGAACACCTTCAGCTGGATGGCCATGATCAAGCTCCCGGCCAAGACCACCGCGAACGCCAGCTTCTCCGCCGGGAGCAATCGTCAGGACGCGGCCCTGATCGGATGGACCACGAACCCCGTGATCGCGAACTCGACCGTGTACGCGTCGTTCCCGGCTCTTCGTAGCCTTCCTCGCGACACCGCCGACCTGCATGTGAACTACCAGACCGCGACCATGAACATCAGTTCCCGTCCGCACAAGGATCTGACCCTGGCTGCGCGCTACCGCTACAACGGACGCAGCGATTTCAGACGGCCCTTCGACGCGGTCGAGTACGTCCGGCTCGACGCCGTACCCGAGGAGACCGGGGGGGACTCCGAACCGTTCAGCATCGACCGCAACTCGTACGAGGCGAGCGCCAAGTTCACGGCGATCCCGAAGAGCGCGATCAAGGTCGCCTACGGAGAGGACAAGCTCGAACACCTCGACCGGGCCACCCGGGGCTACAAGGACAAGACCGCGCGGGTCTCGTTCGACACCATCGGCAACCAATACGTAACCCTGCGCGCCCAGTATGCGCACACCAACCGCGAGACGATCGGGTTCGATGAAGAGGTCATCATCGAGATGGCCAGCCAGCCGGCCACCCGCTTCTTTGACGAGGCGGCCCGCAAGAGCGACCGCGCCACGTTGATGGTCGACCTCACGCCCACCTCATCGGTCG
The DNA here is from genome assembly GCA_964646485.1 of uncultured Acidobacteriota bacterium. Taxonomy (GTDB): domain Bacteria; phylum Acidobacteriota; class Vicinamibacteria; order Fen-336; family JAGNNV01; genus JAGNNV01. Next base: position 27,563 of record CAZYEA010000010.1, on the reverse strand, counting down.
GGTTCAACTTCTCGTACGTTTACGGCAAGGACGACTATCAGAAGGGGGACTCAGGCCAGAAGTTCGGCCTGCTCAACAACACGAATAAGACTTACACGGTGGGTGTCAGCTATGTCCCGAGCGCCCGAGTGAGCCTCGGCGGCGACTATGGCTACGAGAGCTTCGATGCCTTCCAGGCCTCGCGCACCGCCAACCCGTTCTCCGGCGTCCCCGGTGCGTATGAGAGCTGGAACGACCCCAATCGCGACTGGAACCTGACCAACGACGAGAAGGTGAAGACCTTCAACGCGTACCTGAATCTCCTCGACGTGGTGAAGAAGACCGATATCCGTGCGACTTACGAGTACAGCGACTCCGACCAGGGCTTCCTGCACGGGGGGCCCCGCATCACCGCCATGCAGAACAACTCGATCCTGACCACGGGCGACACGCGCCCTTGTGCCACCGGGCTGACCTCCTGCTTCACCGCCCTTCCCGACGTGACCAGCACCTGGCATCACTTCACCGTCGACGTGAAATACAACGCCTCCAAGAAGGTCGGCCTCGGGCTTACCTACTGGTACGAGAAGTTCAACATCGCCGACTACGCCACCATCAACACCGCGGGCCCGCAGACCCTGCCGCGGTCCGACCTTGGCGCGCAGACGGAGACAGCCAGAATCGACTGGCTGGGCGTCATCGGCACCGGTTACGGCAACCGCCCCTACACCGGAAGCACGGTCTTCGTGCGCATGTTCTACCTGTTCTAGGCCCCGCGAGGCCCGGGCGCCGAGGCGGCGGCGCTCTTTGAGTCACGGCCCTCTGAGCACGGCCGGGCACCTGGGCGGGCGCGGATGCGCCCGTTTTGGCGGTCCCAACCGTGCTGGCGAGAAACCTGCCGCCTCCTGAATCTTGCGCAAAAACTGCGTATCCTCTGTCCGGCGACGTAAGGATTTCGCCGTCCGAACCCGTGGAACCAGCAGTGATGAGCACTTAGCAAGCAAAATCAGGCCTGGTGCTGGTGGCGCAACACTTGCTCTTTAGCCTCGCCGAAGTCAGAACAAATCGGTCCGGGGACGGAAATCCGGGCCCGCCTCGAAAGGGAATCCAAACCATGCGTCACTCCTTGCTCGTACCGGTGTTTGCCGGCGCACTTCTGATGGGCGGCTCCGCGTCCGTCCTCGCCCGAGACCAGGGATCACCACCCTCCTCGGTGGTCAAGCCGGGATCGTTCGACGCTACCGACTGCAAGTCCTGCCACGAGCCGGCGGTGACGAAGATGGAACAGACGAAGCATGCGGGGCTTGCCGAAAGCTGTGCGACCTGCCACGACCGTGACAAGGCCATTCAGCACTCCAAGGATCGGGCCGAGGGCAAGGAGACGCCCGGACCCTCCGTGAAGTCACTGACGGCGAACCAGCTCAACACCACCTGTCTCGGGTGCCACGAAAAAGGCAACCAGGCGAACTGGGCGGGCGGCATGCACGATCGGAAGCAGGTGGCCTGCATCAACTGCCACTCGATCCATTCGTTCAAGTCGACCAAGGCTCAGCTGAAGACGGCGAATGATCCCGAGACCTGCTACTCCTGCCACAAGACCCAGCGGGCTCAGTCCCAGCGCAACTCCCACCACCCCATCCGTGAAGGAAAGATGGGCTGCGTGTCGTGCCACAACCCGCACGACGGCTCCCGTCCCAAGATGTTGCAGGCGGAGTCGACCAACGAGCTTTGCTACAAGTGCCACGCCGAGAAGCGCGGTCCCTTCCTCTTCGAGCACGCTCCGGTTCGCGAGGACTGCGTGTCCTGTCACCAGCCGCACGGAAGCAACCACAAGCGCCTCCTGGCCCAGAAGCTGCCGAACCTGTGCTGGAACTGCCATCTCACCGGCTCCGGTCACTTCGGATCGGGCGACAACCTGTCGACCGAACTCGGCGCGCGCATAGCACCTCCGGGAGCGCCCACGGGCTATCCCACCGCGAACTCGCGGTTCGTCGAGAAGTCCTGCAAGAACTGCCACATGAATCTGCACGGCTCCAACTCGCCTTCGGGCGCTTTCTTCATCAGGTAAGCCATGAAAAATTCACTGCAGATCACCACCCTCCTCGCCGCGGGTTTCCTCATGGCGGCTCCGCTCGTCAACGCGCAGCCGGCGCCGATCGGTCTTGGAACCAGCAATTGCGCCATCACCAGCACCAGCGCCAAGGGCGGCCAGATATCCGTCGGGGTGCAGGGGCGGGACACTGTCGACTCCTCCCGGTTCACCGAATACCGGGAAGTGCCGAAGGGCGTCTCCGTTCCGTGTTTCAACCTGTTCTCGAAGACCGACAAGCTGGACTTCACCCTGTTCGGCTACAACGTGAGTCAGGACGATCAGCGCTACAAGGGCTGGTTCAAGACCAACGCGTTCGACCTGATCTTCGACTACAACTCGATCGTGCACCACATGGGCAACGACGCCCACACCATCCAGACCGAGCTTTCGGAAGGGGTGTGGGGCATGAGCGATACCCTGCAGCAGGCGATCGGCACGACGACGAACGCCACCCCCACCACGGGTCGGATCGTGACCTTCTACGACACGCTCCTCAATCCCTCGTTTGCGTCGGCCGGCAGTGTCGACATCACGGCCCTGCGCCAGCGCGGGAGCGCCACCTTCGACCTCAGCAAGAAGCTCCCGTTCAACCTGAGCTTCACCTACATGCGGGAACTGAAGTCGGGGTATCGCGGAGAGGAAGGCGGCGCCCTCTTCTCAGCGGTGAGCCCCGTGATCGAGATCCCGAGCCCGCTCAATGAACTGACCCAGGACATCGGGGTGAGAGTGGCGAAGAATTTCGACAAGGGCAACCTCCACGCCTCGTTCGCGCGCAATCTGTACAACAACCGGGCCGAGACGCTGACCATCGACAATCCCTTCCAGTGGTTCGATCAGCCGTTCGTCTCCACTCCCGCTCCCGCGGTGGGTGGGGGCAGCCGGGCCCGCTGGATCACCGCCCCCGACAACGAGGCCAGCACGGGCAACCTCGGCTTCCTGCTCAAGTTCGCGAAGCAGACCCGCATCTCCGGCGACCTCTCCATGGGGAGGTGGACCCAGAATGCTCCCTTCTATCCCTACACCATCAACTCCGTGGTCCGGACCCCCGCGGGCGTCCAGGCCGACAGTCTCTCGGCCCTCCAGCGCCCCTCTCTCGACGGCAAGATCGACACCCAGACCATCAACCTGACCTTCTCGTCGCGGCCGGCCGAGCACCTGGCTCTTCGGGCGTCGTACCGCGCCTATGACCTGACGAACAAGACGAACCGCTTCGTCATCACCGGAGACATGTCCACCACCCCGGACCGCGACTGGACGGTCGTGACCCCGAGCGCTTCGGATCCTTACGGTCACGCCACCGCGAATGTCTACGACCACAAGACCAAGAAGTTCACCGCCTCCGCCGCTTACGACATCGGCGATCTCACCATCGAAGGCCAGGCCCGCATCGGAAGACTCGAGCGAACCAGCCGCGAAGCGGCGAAGGGCGACGACAACGGCTACGCCATCAGCGCCTTGTACCACGCGAAGGACTGGTTGAGCTTCCGCGGGACCTACGACGACGCCAAGCGCACCGCCGAAGGCGAAACCCTCTACGGGTTCCAGATGGACGAAGCCGAGCGCACCACCAAGCGCACGACCCTTGATGTCGAGTTCTCGCTGCCCAAGGGCGTCGATCTGAGCTTCGCCTACGCTCTGCGCGACGTGCAGTATCCGAACCGTCCCGATCGCATCCCGGTGACCTCGGGCGCGCCCACGCCCGGCGGGCAACCGTTCCCCAACACCCCGAGCGGCCTGCTCGAAGCGAAGTACGACTCGTATACCGCCGAGATCGCCTACGCGCCGAACGAGAAGGTCGAGCTCGGTGCTTACTACACGTATGAGAAGGATCGCACCACCAACCAGTGGTCCACCACCACCGGCCTCGCCCTCAACAATCTTCTCAACTACGCGGGCACCGACAAGACCGACACCTTCGGGGCCAATGCGATGTTCCAGCTCAAGCCCGAAGTGTGGACCCTCTCGTTCAACGCGATGCGTCAGAAGGTCGACGGCCTGATGGACATCACCGCGCGCGAGGCGGGCTCGTTCTATACGCCGGGCCGCACCACCCTGATTCCGGCCGGCCAGGGCGGAGCCGCCGACATCAACGACTGGGACGACACCCTCCTCACCACCGTCAACGCTCAGCTCGACTACGTGGTGGCCAAGGACTGGACGGTTTCCGCCGGCTACTGGTACGAGAAGTATGAGTTCAAGGACGCCTACCAGGTCGGTTCTCAGCTGATGCCGCAGTCCATCATCCTCGCCCTGAAGTCGAACGACTCGAACTACAACTCGAACGTCGTGTACGGCAAGCTGACCTATCGGTTCTAGGCGACACTCTCACCGCGCCGGCTCCCTTTCCCCGGCGCGTCGAACGAACGGACCGGCTCCCCGCCGGTCCGTTCCATTTTGAGGCCCAAGGGCGCCAGGGCTTGTTGAGGGGCCGGCCTAGCGTCCGGAGTCGAGGTGCCAGCCCGGATGACTCCAGGCTTTGCCCGACCAGGCGAAGACCTCCGTGGCCCGGCCCGTGACCGTGTTCGACGCAAGCGCCTTGTCGGTCGTGGTGAAGGTGAAGCCGCAATAGATGACGGCCACGTTCCCGATTCGCTGGATGCGGTTGTCGGTGAAGGCGAGGTTAGTGAGCTTGCCTCCGGCCGCCGCGAAGGCCAGGGACGAGGCGATGGTCTCCGCCCGGCTCTGACCCGCCCCGCCTCCTGCCCCGATGCCGACGAAGTTCTCGGGAAGGAGCGCCATCAGTCGGTCCTGTTTGCCCGCGAACCAGTCGCGCCATACGGCTTCACGCACCTTGAGCAGTTCGGCGTCCGAGGACGCGGAGGGGGGCGGGTCTCCGGCGCCAGCGGTCAAAGGCAGGGACAAAAGGCCGGCCACGGCGGAGCGGCGAGAAGGGTGGTTCATCGAAAACGATCTCCTGGGATGTACGTCGTTCACCTGGGATCGTACGAAGACGACCGGGCCGCCGCCTATCGGATTCTTGCTCTTTTCGTCCCCAGGGTCATCGTTTCATGGCGAGGACGACCCCCACGACGTATGCGACGAGCCAGGCGGCGTAGGCGAAGCGCAGGAAGGTCTGGAGCCCCGAAGGAATCGACGCATCGGACCCCTGAGAGCGCAGGGCCCACAGGCGGAAGGTGGCCACCAGCATCACGGCCAGAGCCAGATATCCCACGATCCCGTGCGGCGTGAACCACGGCCGGTGGCTCCCCGCGATCATGCAGCCGGTGGCGACCACATCGAACACCACCGCGAGTGCGAAGATGCCCAGGACGAAAGCGGTCGCCCGCCGATGCCGGTGCACGGCCACCAGACCCACCGAATAGGCGATGAGCGCCAGGTTGATGGCGACGACTCCGAAAAGGATGACAGGGCTCAAGCCAAGCTTCTTTCTGTGAGGGAAACGGAAACCGCGATCATAAGAGCAGGGGCCACTTTCCGTTTCGAGAGGCGCCGCGGCGTAGAATCACGCCCCTGATGACGGCTCCCCGGGAAGTGCAGCTGCAAGTGCGTCCAAGCGCGCGGTACGAGATCCTCGATGTCCGTGCCCTGCTCGGAGACGAGTTCCCGGGCGCGATCCAGCCCTTCCGTTTCGCCACCTATGTTTCGCACCACACCACGGCCGGGTATCTGAGCCCCAACGATTTGAAGCGCCTCGACCATCGCCTCGACCGGGTCGAGCCGTTCGTCGATTCATTCCGCTCGGTCTTCCCAAGTGGTTCCGGCTACCAGCACGACTGCGTCGACCGCCGCACGGACTTGAGCGATGAGCAGCGTCCGATGGAGCCGCGGAACGCAGACTCGCACCTCACCTTCATCTCGTCCGGTCTCACCAACTGCGCCACCGTGGAGCATCCCGAGGAGAACGCGGAGCGCCCGGTGTACCTGATCGAGCTCGACGGCGTCGGTCCTTCGGGCCCGCGCGAGCGAAAGACCACCATCGTGGGCTTCAACACCGAGCGCGAGGTCGAGACCTTCGAGTGCGTGCTCCCGACCACCGGCCACGAAGTGGACTCCCTCAACCTGCGCGATCCGCAGATCGGCCTCATCGAGGAAGTCGCGGACCGGGCCCGACGCATGGGCCTCGCCCATGGCCGGGTGGACATCTCGCTCGTGGGCGGCGACCGCCGCGCGGGCCTGACCGTCAATGAGTACGAGACTTTTCTCATGCGTCACGACCTGCCCGAAGTGCTGCGGAACCCTCTTCACTTCATGATGCAGCGGGCCCGAAGCGCCTGGCGCGACCCGCGCGCCGTGCCTCACAAAACCCTCGACTACATCGCTTACGACGTGATTCATCTCTTCAACCGGGTGATGGACTCGTTGAACATGAGCCACTCCGCCTTCGAACGGTTGATCGTCCAGGCCATCGCCCGCCCGGCGCGGCGGGTTCTGCGCCTGCGGCCCGACGTGAGTTTTCTGCTCTCCGCGGCCTCGGGTCCGGTCGTGCTCGGAAAGTATCAGAGCCCGATTCTCATCCAGTGGCTCCCGGCTCCGGCGCCGAATCGGAAACTGCGGGTCTCGATCGTCCAGTACTCCTGACCCCTGGAACCCCAGGGGGCGAACTTTCGGTAGCGCCGCCGCTCAGTTCGCGACGAAGGCCTCCAGGATCATCCGGCCCTCGTCCGATCCCAGGATGGCTTCGCTCGCACGCTCGGGATGGGGCATCAGCGCGACCACGTTGCGGGCGGGGTTGCAGATCCCCGCGATGGAGTTCCGGCTGCCGTTGACGTTCGCCTCGTCCGTGACCTGGCCGGCGGCGTCGCAGTAACGGAACACCACCCGCCCTTCCGCCTCGATCCGGGCGAGGGATTCGTCGTCCAAGTAGAGGTTGCCGTCCCCATGGGCGATGGGCATGGCCATCACCCCGCCCTCCTTCAGGCCCCTGGTGGCCGCGGTGTTCGTCTTCTCGACCCGGATGTGCACGCGCTGGGACAGGAATCTCACGTGCTGGTTGCGCAGCATGGCGCCCTCCAGCATCCCCGCTTCCTGGAGGATCTGGAACCCGTTGCAGATGCCGAGGACGCGGCCGCCTTTTTCCGCGAACTCCTTGACCGCGTGCATGACCGGCGAGAAGCGAGCGATGGCGCCGGTGCGCAGGTAGTCGCCGTAGGAGAAACCGCCGGGAATCACCACGGCGTCGGCGCCTTTCAGATCGCGCTCCTTGTGCCACAAGAAACACGCGTCCTGGCCCAGCACCTCGCCGAAGACCCGCTTCGTGTCGTGATCGCAATTGCTGCCGGGGAAGACGACGACGCCTACGCGCATCAGGCCACCCGTTCGATCTTGAAGCTCTCGATCACCGGATTCGACAGGACTTTTCCGGCCATTTCTTCGGCCTGGCGGCGGGCCTCTTCCTCGGTGATTCCCTCGAAGCTGAGCAGGAACGACTTGCCCTGGCGGAGATTGGTGATGCCCTGGTAGCCGAGCCCGTGCAACGCCTGGAGCGTGGTGCGCCCCTGGGGGTCGAAGACCGAGGTCTTGAGTGAGACGAGAACGCGAAGCTGAATCATGAGGCCTCGAAGACGCGGGCGAAAAGAGTGTCGGTGTGCTGAAGATAGCGCGAGAGGTCGAAGACGCGCACGAGTTCATCCCGACCGAGGGTGGTGGTGATCCGCTCGTCCGCGAAGACCGCGGCCTTGAAATCGCCCTCGTGCAGGAACGCGTTCATGGCGTGGCCCTGGACGATCCGGTAGGCGTCCTCCCGCTGCAGGCCGCCCTTTTCGGTGAGTTCGAGCAGCAGCTGCCCGGAGAAGACGAGGCCCCGGCCCGCGTCCAGGTTGCGCTTCATGCGGCCGGCGTCCACCCGCAGCCCCTGCACGAGTCCGCGGAAGCGGCGAAGCATGTGATCGAGCGCGAGGAACGAATCCGGGAAGGCGACCCGCTCGGCGGAGGAGTGCGAGATGTCGCGCTCGTGCCAGAGAGCCATGTTCTCGAGGGAGACGAGTGAATTCGCGCGCACGAGGCGGGCGAGGCCCACCACCTGCTCGCAACCGACCGGGTTGCGCTTGTGGGGCATGGCCGACGAGCCCTTCTGGGTGGCGCCGAAGGGTTCCTCGACTTCGCGAACCTCGGTTTTCTGGAGCGCTCGGATTTCGGTGGCGAAGGTCTCGAGGCTTCCGGCCAGGATGGCGAGGGTGGTCATGACCTGGGCGTGGCGATCGCGCGGGATCACCTGGGAGGCGATGGGGGCGGGAACGAGGCCCAGGTCCAGGCACACCTCCGCTTCCACGTCCGGGCCGAGGTGCGAGAACGTGCCCACTGCTCCCGACAGCTTCCCGGTCGCGGCTTCCGCGCGCGCGTTGACGAGTCGCCTGCGGTCGCGGGTCAGCTGGTCGTGCCAGAGTGCGAGCTTGAGGCCGAAGGTCATGGGCTCGGCGTGGACGCCGTGCGTGCGCCCGATCATGACCGTGTTCTTGTGCTCGAGGGCGCGGGCCCTCAAGGCTTCGCGAAGGCCGTCGAGGTCTTCGAGAAGCAGGTCCAGCGCGTCCCTTATGAGGATGGAGAGAGCGGTGTCGACCACGTCGGACGAGGTCAGACCGTAGTGGAGGAAACGTCCTTCGGGGCCCACGTTCTCCGCCACCGCACTCACGAAAGCGATGACGTCGTGGCCGACCTCCTTCTCGATCGCGTCGATGCGGGCCACGTCGAAGCGCGACTTCTCGAACAGGACGTCGCGCGCCGCCCGGGGCACGATTCCGCGACGGCAAAGCGCGTCGGTGGCCGCGAGTTCGATCCTCAGCCAGGTCGAGAACCGGTTCTCGTCCGACCAGATCTTCGACATCTCCGGCCGGGAGTAGCGGGGGATCATGCGAGCGCAGTTTAGCGGGACGACGCTGAGGGTCTCCACCCTTAAGCTTGGCGCGTGCTCCTCGCCATTCTCTCCGCCCTCATGCTCCAGGTCGGAGACTCGTCGCTGCTCCTGACTCCCGAGGCACCCGGGGTGAATGCGACCGCGCCCGCCAAGTTCAAGGTCAGGCTGGAAACCACGAAGGGGGACGTCCTGATCGAGATCGAGAGAGCCTGGGCGCCGCGCGGGGTCGATCGCTTCTTCAACCTCGTGCGCGCGGGTTACTACGACGACATGCGCATCACCCGGGTGGTCCAGCCGAAGTGGGCGCAATTCGGCATCCACGGAGATCCGAGAGTCGCGAAAGCATGGCGCGAGAAGACCATTCCTGACGATCCCCGCGTCCTCGCGAATGAGCGCGGCACCATCGCCTTTGCCTACGCGGTTCCCAATGGCCGGACCACCCAGGTCTTCATCAACCTCCGCGACAACCGGGAGACCCATGACCGGGAGCCCTTCGCTCCCTTCGGGCGGGTGATCGCGGGCATGGACGTGGTGGACGCGTGGTACGAAGGCTACGGCGAGGACGCGGGCAGCGGCATCCGCAGCGGCAAGCAGGGCCCGATCTTCGAAGGCGGCAACCCTTACCTGGACCGTGAGTTTCCGAAACTCGACTCGATCAGGCGGGCGACCGTGATCTTGAACGGCCCACCGTCGAGCGACTAACCTCCCTCCCTCCAAAAGGAGACCTGATGTCCGCCACCCTTCCCCTCGCCAAGATCGCCCAGCAGCTGCGGCGCGACAGCCTGATCATGACCGCCGAGTCCGCTTCGGGGCATCCTTCCACCTGCCTCTCCTGCGCGGAGATCATGTCGGTGCTGTTCTTTGACGAGATGCGTTTCGATCCCAGGGACCCGAAGGCCTATGACGTCGACGTTTTCGTCATGTCGAAGGGCCACGCCGCCCCCATCCTGTGGTCGGCGCTCAAGCACGCGGGCGGGATCAGCGAAGACCTCACCAACCTGAGGAAGTTCACGAGCACGCTCGAAGGCCATCCCACCCCCCGCAATCCATGGGTGAGAGTGGCCACGGGCTCCCTCGGCCAGGGCCTCGGCTCCGCCTGCGGGATGGCCTGGGCGAGGAAGAAGGACTCTCATCCGGGCCGGGTGTTCACCCTGATGGGCGACGGCGAGGTGGCCGAAGGCTCCGTGTTCGAAGCCGCGGCCTTCGCGTCCCATGAAGGTCTCAACAATCTCGTGGCCATCGTCGACGTGAACGGCTTCGGCCAGTCGGGGCCGACCATGCTCGGGCACGACACCACCACCTACGCGCGCCGCTTCGAAGCCTTCGGATGGCGCGCGGTGGAGTGCGACGGCCACGACATCGAGGCCCTCCGGGCCGCGTTCGCGAAAGTGCTCGACTCCACCAAACCGAGCGTCATCCTGGCCCGCACCCTCAAGGGGAAGGGCGTGCCCTTCATGGAGAACAAGGACGGCTGGCACGGCAAGCCCGCGAAGAAGGGCGAGGAACTGAAGGCGGCTCTGGCCGCGGTGGGCGAGGTCGACCTGGGCGAGGTGAGAGTGCCCTCGCGCCGGTACGGTAAGGAACGTCCGGCCTCGGCGTCCTTCGCGGTGTCTCCCGCCTACAAGGCCTCTGACCTCGTGGCCACGCGGGAAGCCTACGGAAGCGCGCTCGAGCAGATCGGCACTCAGTGCCCCGCGGTCATCGGGGTCGACGGCGACACCAAGAATTCCACCTTCTCGGAGCGTCTCAAGAAGGCGCGTCCTCACCAGTTCGCCGACGCCTTCATCGCCGAGCAGAACATGGTCTCGGTGGCGCTCGGCGCCTCCATGGAAGGGAAGATTCCCTACGCCTCCTCTTTCGCCTGCTTTCTCTCCCGCGCCTACGACCAGATCCGCATGGCCGGCCACTCCGAGCCATCCCATCTCGTCATCGTGGGTTCGCACGCCGGGGTCTCGATCGGCGAAGACGGCCAGTCTCAGATGGCCCTCGAAGACCTCGCCATGATGCGCGGCATCGTCCCCGCCACCGTGTTCTATCCCTCCGATGCGGTGAGCGCCGAGAAGCTCACCGAACTCGCAGGCAAGACTCCAGGCGTCGTCTACCTCCGGATGTCTCGACCCAAGACTGCGATCCTGTACCCCAACACCGAGACCTTCGTGGTCGGCGGTTCCAAAGTCGTCCGGTCGTCCCCCAAGGACGCGATCACGGTGGTGGGAGCGGGTGTCACTCTGCATGAGGCTCTCTCGGCGCACGCCCAGCTCGCCTCCGAGGGCATCGCGATCCGCGTTATCGACCTCTATTCGCTCAAGCCCGTCGATACGAAGACGCTGCTGCAGGCGGCGTCGGAAACGAAGGGCTTCGTAACCGTCGAAGATCATGGAGCCTGCGGCGGCCTCGGCGAGGCGGTCGCGGCCGCCGTGGCCGGCCGCTCACGGGTCGAGATTCTCGCGGTTCGTGAACTCCCCAGATCCGGCGCCCCCACCGAGCTGATGCACGCCTATGGAATCGACAAGGACGCGATCGTGACCGCGGTGAAGCGGCTTCTCGCGTGACGCGGCTCCCGTTCACGGGGGCGTTGCTTGGCGCGCTCGCGCTGTCGGCCTGCGGAGAGCCATCGGCATCCTCGACCGCGTCCGCGCCCAGGGTTACCCGCCTTTCCATCGCCACCGGGGGCACCGGCGGCGTCTACTACGTCTATGGCGGCGCGCTCGCGAAGCTCATTTCCGAATCGGTTCCGGGAGTCGAGGCCACCGCGGAGGTCACCTCGGCGTCGATCGACAATCTCAAGTTCCTTCGGGACGGAAAGGCCGACATCGCCTTCACCCTCGCGGACACCCTCAAGGACGCGAGCGAGGGCCAGGGTGCTTTCGAAGGCCGGCCCATAGATCTTCGCGCCCTCGCCGTGCTCTACACGAACGTCACCCACGTGGTCACGAAGAAGGGCAGCGGCATCACGCAGCTTAAAGACCTCAAGGGCAGGGTGGTGTCGATGGGTTCGGCGGGAAGCGGCACCGAGACCATCGCCGATCGCACCCTCGCAGCCGCCGGCCTGGATCCAGCCCAGGACATCCGCCGCGAGAACCTCTCGGCCCAGGCGTCCGCCGATGCGCTCAAGGACGGGAAGATCGACGCCTTCTTCTGGAGCGGGGGTCTGCCTACTGCGGCCGTGCTGGACCTCGCCCTGTCCGCGCCTGTGGTTCTCCTCGACGCGGCGGGCGCGCTTCCGAAACTCCAGGCGCGGTACGGAGAAGGCCTCTATCGCGCGGTCTCCATTCCGCCGGGAACCTACCCCTCGATCGACGCGGAGATTCACACCTTTGGAGTGTCGAACGTGCTGGTGGTGCCCGCCAATTTCGACGCCTCTCGCGCGTACCAGATCGTCAAGACCATGTTCGAGAAGAAGGCGTCGCTCGCGGCCGCCCACGCGGAAGCGCGCAATCTCGGCCTGACCACCGCGATCGCCGGGTCGCCTGTGCCTCTGCATCCAGGAGCGCTCAAGTACTACGCCGAACAGGGAGTGGCTCCCTCGGCGCCGCCGGTCAAGCCCTAGTACCCCGCGGGCGGTGTACTCTCGAAACCCGTGAGTGAACCGCGATCCGTCGCTTCGCACGAGGATGCCGAGGACGCGATGGTGCGGCGGGTGCAGACGGCGCCGCCCGCCGCCACCGTGGTTGCGACCGCGCTCTCGCTCCTGATTCTGCTCGCGGAAGTGAGCGTGGTCGAGACCTTGCGATTCCGCGCCATCGTTCTGGGACTCGGCCTGGCCCTTGCGTTCCTGACCCTGCGGGTCCGGCTCACCTTAGCGGGCCTCGTGCCCCATGGCCTCGCCCTCTTCGCCCTCGGCGTCACCCTCGCGATCGCGGCACTCGGCCGCGGCTTCCTGGCCCGCGCCGCTGAACCCAGGGCCCCCGATCTTCTGCTCGGCCTGAGCCTGCTGGGCCTGGTCATCGCCGCGGCCTGGGTCTCGACGGGAAGCGCCCTTCCCCTCCTGTCCCTCGCCACCATCGCGTATGTCCTCTGGGGATCGGAGCTCGATCGCTTCGGACTGTCGATGATCGCCCATCGCGGCTACGACATTCCGCGTCTCGTCGGCTCGATGGTGATGGGGTTCGAAGGAGTGTTCGGTGTGCCGCTCGACGTGGCCGCCACCACCATCGGCCTGTTCGCGATCTACGGCGCCATCCTCGAAGCCTCGGGGGCGGCCCGATTCTTCCTCGACCTCTCGTTCGCTTCGTTCTCCGGCGGCAACTCCGCGCGCGGCGCCGGCCGCGCCGTCACCCTCGCCGGTTTCCTCCTGGGCTCGGTCTCGGGAAGCGGGGTCGCGACCACGTTGACCCTGGGAGGCGCCGCGGCGCCGCTTCTTCGCCGCGCGGGCTTCGCTCGCGAGAACGCTGGCGCGCTGCTCGCCGCCGCGGGCATCGGGGCGATCCTCTCGCCGCCGACCCTGGGCGCCGCCGCGTTCCTGATCGCGGAGTTCCTGAAGATTTCCTACGGCCAGGTCCTGGTCATGGCGACGCTGCCCACTCTTCTCTACTACTTCGGGATTCTCCTGATGATCGAAGCGGACGCGCCCAAAGAGTCGACCGCAGAGTCCGGCCCCGACGCCCCTTCCCCGCGGACCGTGAAGTCGATCCTCCGCGAGGGCGGGCACCACCTCGTCTCGCCCCTGCTCATCATCGGCTTCCTGCTCGCGGGCTATTCCGCGACCCGCTCCGCCTTCCTAGCCTGCGGCGGCGCGCTGGTCCTGAGCTTCGCGAATCGGGCGGAGGCTCTCAAGCCGCGCCGGCTGAGGCGCGCGCTCACCAGCGCCGGCGCCTCGCTTGTTCCCGTGATCGCCACCACCGCGTGTGCGGGGATTCTGGTCAGCGGCCTCACCCTCACCGGCCTCGGCCTGAAGGTGGCGGGTCTTATCGTGTCCGCCGCGGGCTCGAACGTGGCCGGCGTGATCGTGCTGTCCGCCGTGTCGGTCTCCGTGCTCGGCCTCTCCGTACCGGTGACCGCGTCCTACATCCTCTCCGCGGTGACCATAGCGCCCGCCCTCATTCAGGTAGGCGTGAACGAACTCGCGGCCCACATGTTCATCTTCTATTACGCCGTGCTCTCCGAGGTGTCGCCGCCCACCGCCCTCTCGCCCATGGCCGCGGCGACCCTCTGCCACGGCGATCCCTACCGCACCATGATGGCGACCCTGCGGTACACCCTGCCCGCGTTCCTGGTGCCTCTCGCCTTCACCCTGCGGGCGGACGGTCTTGGTCTGCTTCTTCAGGCGCCGTGGTCGGAAATCGCGAGTTCCCTCCTCTTCACGGCCGCCCTCGTTGTCGCCTCCGCGGGCGCGGCTTCGGGCTTCCTCCTCCGCCCCTTGAGTCTCCTGCCGCGGGCCCTCCTCGGGAGTTCGGGGCTCCTGTTTTTGTGGAACTCCTCGGGAGCTCAATACGTCGGCGCGTTTACTTTCGGGCTCGCCCTGACCCTCGCCTTCATCGTTCCCGGCCTCCGAGCGCGCGAAACGCCCCCTCCGAGGGCCCTGTAAATCGGTCCCGATCCCACCCCAACCCGAGCCAGAATTGCGCGTCCGAAATTCGGTGGAACCGCTGCTTGACGCCCGCTTACTCTTCGCGCCATGTTGATGACCATGACCGACTCAAGAACCCAGCCGCGGCCCCTGCCCTCGCCTCGGGCGATGTACGCCGCGGTGGTGCGCCGGGACTCTTCGTTCGACGGCCTCTTCTACACGGGGGTCAGGACCACCGGCATCTTCTGCCGTCCGTCATGTCGCGCAAAGAAGCCGAAACGCGAGAACGTGCAGTTCTTCCCCGAAGTGAAAGACGCGCTCTTCGCGGGTTACCGGGCGTGTCTTCGCTGCCGGCCTCTTCTCTCCGTGGGCAGCCACCCGGCCTGGGTCAAGGACCTTCTTGCCCGGGTGGAATCGCGGGAAGGCGCGCGTCTCAAGGATTTTGAACTCGCCCAGGACGGCATCGATCCGGCCCGCGCGCGCCGCTATTTTCAGGAGCACTTCGGTATGACGTTCCAGGCCTATTCGCGCGCCCGCCGGCTGTCGGGGGCCCTCTCCCAGCTTCGTCTGGGGTTCGATCTCGACAACACCGCGGCGGATGCGGGCTTCGAATCGCTCTCGGGTTTCCGGGACGCGTTTTCGAAGGTGTTCGGCGCCCCCGCGGGCAAAGCTGAGCGCGCCCGCGCCATTCACCTCGGCTGGGTGGAGACTCCCATCGGCCCCATGATCGCGGGTTCGCGCGCGGGCTCGCTGATCCTCCTCGAGTTCACGAACCGGCGCATGATGGAGGCGCAGATCGAGACGCTCAAGAAGCGCTTCAAGGCCACCTTCCTCCCCGAAGATGACGCGGTCATTCAGAAGACCCGGCGTGAGCTCGACGAGTATTTCGCCTCGAAACGGCGGGACTTCGGCATTCCCCTGGATTTCCCCGGCACGCCGTTCGAAACCAAGGTGTGGACCGAACTGCTGAAGATTCCCTACGGCGAGACGCGCAGTTACGAAGAGCTCGCCGAGATCACAAGCTCAAAGGGGGCGGTGCGCGCGGTGGGCAGCGCCAACGGCCGCAACCGGATCGCCATCGTGATTCCCTGCCACCGGGTGGTGAACAAGAGCGGGGCCCTCGGAGGTTACGGCGGAGGGTTGTGGCGGAAGCGGATGTTGTTGGATCTGGAGATGCGGGGCGATCAGAACACGTAGGCCAGAGCGAAGCCGATCTGGGCGAGCATCATCATCTGGTACATGTGCGTCCATGACGGGTGATTTTCCGTGGTCGCGAGTTCGTCCGGATTTCGCACCAGGAGCCATACCGTGTAGCAGCCGTAGACAATGAGGACGCTGCCCAGGAGGTTCAGCAGAAGCGCGTTGCCGGTGAGGATGCCCGCGTAGACGCCCACGGGAATGAGGATGAACGGGATCACGAAGAAGGGGGCCATGATCCAGGTGGCCATCTTCACCCCGTAGTCGATGGGCAGGGTGTGACAGCCGCCCGCGCGGTCGCCTTCGATGTCGGCGAAGTCCTTGGTGGAAGCGGCGCCCAGGAGGAACAGACCGAAGACGGTCCCGATGTACCAGGGCTCGGGGTCCATCACCGTCTTCACCGTGGACCAGCCCGCCACCTTCAGCAGCACCCCGCGCGGAATCGCGATGGTGATGTTGGCCCAGATTCCACGGCGTTTCGTCCACAGGGGCGGGGCCGAATAGATCCAGCACATGAAGGTGGTGAAGAGGACGATCCAGAAGCACTCGCGGGCCCCGGTGGGCGCCACCAGGAAAGCGAGGACATTCGCGATCACAAAGGTGGCGATGGTGAAGGTCCAGGCTTCGGAGAGAGACATTCGGCCGGAGGGCAGCGGGCGCGAGGGCTTGTTGACCCGGTCGATGTCGAGGTCGTAGATCTGGTTGATCGCGTTGTTGGCCGCGTTCAGGACCGCGGCCATGGCGGTTCCGAGCAGGATCGGATAGAGAAGCTCCCAGGTGAAAGGGACTTTCGTCTGGTGGGCGCCCCAGGCACTCACCGCACCCGAAACCACGCCGAGTGCTGGAGGCAGGAGGGTGAACGGCCGGGCGAGTTCGGAGTAGAGCTTGAGCTTGTTCAAGGGGAGGTTCCGCGCGGACTTTAGCGGAGTAGAAGGCCGATTCCGGTGGCGAGGGCCGCGCCGATCGCGGTGTTCAGGGCGTTGAGGCCGTGGTTGTCGAGCCAGCCCCGCTTCTCGGCGACCGTGCCGATGACGCTCTCGGCCAGGGCGCCCAGGAATCCCGCGAGGGTCACCACCAGGGCGCCCTCGGAATGGAAGAGACCGGTGAGCACGCCGAGCGAAGCAATGAAGGCCGCGCCGAAGAGACCGCCGAGCGTGCCTTCCACACTCACCGCACCTTCCGTGCCCGCGGGCACGGGCCGCAGCGTGGTGATGAGAAACGTGCGCTTGCCATAGGCCTTGCCGATCTCAGATGAGCAGGTGTCCGCCGCCGCCGTCGCCACCGCCGCCGCGTAGGCGATCAAGTAGGCGGTGCGCAGCGGTCCTTGAGAGAGGAGCCCGAAGAGGGCGAGCAGGGCGGGAATGCCGCCGTTCGCGAAGGCGTTTCGCCACCCGCGCGCTCCGCCCTTCTCTTGCGCGATTCCAAGCGCCGCCTTGCGCGCGTACCCGAGCTTGGTCACGGTTGAGCCCACCAGGAAGAAGCCGGCCATGAGGGCGAAGCCCTGAAGCCCGAAGGACGCGGTGATCACGGTTCCGATGAGGACGGCCGAGAGGGCGCCCATCCTGTCGATCGATTTCGATCGGAGGGCAAGCCAGGCGAAGACACTGTTCACGAGGAGACCAAGGGCGATGCGCAGGTCGAGGCCCAAAGTGTTGGCGCCCGGCCCGCCGAGGGCGAAGAGGAGCGGCAGCAGGATGGCCGCGGCGGCGGGCACGGTGAGATTGTCGTCGAGGGTCGTGTCCATCGATTCGACCAGAGCGGTCAGGAAGGACAATGCGAGAACCACGGCGAACGTCTTCGCCGGGTCGAGGTCCGGCCTGGTCCAGAGAGCAAGGCCGAAAGCCCCCAGCGTGCCGAAGAGGACAAAGGCGATGAAACCCAGGACTCCCTTCGAATCGTTCCAGGGCAGGCGGGGGCCACGAAGGGCCTGGCCGATGATCGAAGCCATGCCGTCCCCCAGGGCCAGCAGGCCCCAGATCGCGGCCGCCATCCACAGCCGGTCGTGGAAGACGACGATCAGGCCGAGGACGGAGAGGGGATAGATCAGGATGCCGCGAGCCCGGCCCTTCACGAGTTCCCCTTCCCGCCACATCGATCTGCCGCCGATGCGGGGCAGCACCTGCCAGTTGAAGACGAAAGCGGTGAAGGCGAGGAGGGCGGCCTGAACCGGAGTGAGAAAACGCAGGGCCAGGGCGAAGCCGCCCACGCCGATGTGGACGAGCTTGCGCTTCAGTTCACCCGACGAGATCATGGGTGCGGCGGGTGCGGCCGTGGCCCGCTCCTTCGCTCCATGTTTCTTCCGGCTCATTGCGCGTGGCCTTCCTCGATGAGCCACTCGACGGTGGCGCGGATGCCTTCCTCGAGCGGCCGGACCCGGTACCCGAGTTCCCGCACCGCCTTGTCGCTCCGATAGGCCCAGTGCTTCTCGAAGAGGTCCACCGCTTCGTGGGTGAGGTCGGGCATCTTGCCGGTGACATCCGCCCACAGCCACAGGGCGCGGCCGACCAGACGGGCGAGGCCAAAGGGCAGGCGCCGCGGCTCGAGGGTGCGGCCCGCGCGCTTCGAGGCGATGGCGAAGAGTTCGCTCAAGGTGGCATTGGCGCCGGCCAGGATGTAGCGCTCGCCCGCGGCCCCGCGTTCCAGCGCGCTCACGTGCGCCGCGGCCACGTCGTCGACGAAGGCATACGACCACAGGCGATCTCCGGGGCCGACGATGCCGGGGAGTTTCCCGTTCATCTGGTCGGCCAGGAGCTTCGCCACGAGGTTGCCGTCGGTCAGCTCGCCGGGGCCATAGACCACACCCGGGTACAGGATCACGATGTCGCCGCCCACGCTCGCCCAGGCGCGCGCCACCCGGTCGGCTTCGGCCTTGGTGCGTTCGTAGTCGTTGCCGTAACCGCCCGGGTGCTCGTGGGACTCGTCGGCGGGCACCGTGCCCGTCGGACCGAGCGCGAAGAAGGACGAGGTGTAGATGAGCCTGATCCCGCGCGCGCTCGCCGCCGCGATGGCGTTCTCGAGGCCGCCCACATTGACCTCGTCGAAGTCCTGGCGGCGCGCGCTCCAGATCTTCACCAGGGCCGCGGTGTGGATGATGGCGTCACAATCCGCGGCCGCAGAGGCGAAGCGGGCGGCGTCGCGGATGTCGCCCTCCACCACGGTCGCCTCGTCGGGAAGGCCGGGCCGCCGTCCCCCGCGCACCAGCAGGACCACCGCGTGGCCCTTGGCCAGTAGCGCCCGAACGATGTGTCCGCCGAGGAACCCAGCGCCCCCGGTTACGAGAACTCTCACGAGTGCCGCGCCTCCATCTTCTGACCGCGCTCGACCGCTTTCCGCCAGTCGTCGAGGAGGTCTTCGAGCGCGCGGTCCAGCTTCCCGGAGGGGGCAAAGCCTGTGGCCGCGCGCAGGCGGGACGGGTCGCCGATGAGCACGGGCAGGTCCGCGGGCCGCAGGCGGGACGGGTCGATCTCGATCGCCACCTTGACGCTCGACCGGGCGACGAGCGCGCCCAGGATCTCGCGCATCGCCACTCCGCGGCCCGAGCAGACGTTGTACACAGCCCCGTTCTCTCCGCGCTCGAGGAGCAGCAGATAGGCCTGGATGACCTCGCGCACGTCGGAGAAATCGCGCACCGCGTCGAGGTTGCCCACATGAATCACGGGCTCCGCGCGTTCGAGCTCGATCTCGGCGATCTGTCGGGCGAACGAGCTCTCCGCGAACACCGCCCCGCGTCTCTTGCCGGTATGGGGGAAGGTGCGGGTGCGCACGATCTCCACCGTCTTCCGCCGCGCGAATTCCAGGCACAAGGCGCCCTGCGCGACCCGGCTCACTGCGTAGGGTGAGAGCGGGGCGAGGGGCCGGTCTTCGCGAAGAGGCACGTCCTCAGGCCGAACGTCGCCATATTCGTCGGCGGAGCCCACCACGAGCACGCGGCGGACTCCCGCTTTTTCGGCGGCGAAGAGAAGGTGCTGGGTTCCAAGCACGTTCGCGAGCAGGGTTCCCCCGGGATTGCGATACGACTCGTGCACGCTGCTCTGCCCGGCGAGATGAATGATGGTCTCGGCCTTCGCTTCCCCGACCGCGGCCCGCAGTCCGTCCTGATCGAGGATGTCCGCTTCGACGCCGGCCACGAAGCCTTGGGGCAGCGCCCGGGTAACGCTCGTCGGCCGCTGGAGGCCTACGAGCTCGAGATCTTCCCGCTCGGCGCAGATCTCACCCAGATGAGAGGCCACGAAACCGGCGGCGCCGGTGACGAGGATGCGCGAGCGCTTATTTCCGGCCGGCATTGTTCTGGTTCGCGGGATTGTCGCCCAGGAAGTTGCCGATCGAACCGATTCCCGCGAGCTCGATCTGGAAAGTCAACTTCTTCTCGGTCCGGTAGCGCGTGTTGTAGGCGACCCGTTCGACCGCGAAGCCGCAGCACTGGATGCCCCAGCGGACCCGGGCGGTCGATTGCAGCATCAGCTTCTGGAGCAGGTCGTAGGTGAGGGAGCCCTCCAGGGTCAGTCGTTCCGGCCACAACACGAGCTTCCCGGAGCCGCGCAGAGTGTTCACGAACGGCTTGCGATCGGCGGCCACGTCGGTGAGGGTGACGATGCGGGACCACCCGCCCGAGAGGACGACTCTCGGCTGATTGACCCGGCCGCTGACCGAGAGGCTCGTGAACTGTTTGTAGTTCGGGTTGTATTCCGTACCGAAGGACAGCGATGAGGTGAGAGTGGGACGGAGGGAGAAGTTCGACTGGATGGGCGACTTGTGCGAGGGGGCGCCGCTTGGGCCCCGCGCGAAGATCGCCTGGTAGTAGGCGGGGTCGAAGTTGCTCTGGTTCTGGCCGATGTCGAAGTAGTAGGTCTGCGACAGCCGCCAGTTGATCAGCTCGTGGGTTACGAGCCTGCCCGTGGGTCCAACGCGCTTCGCGTAGATCCGGTTGGTGAGGCCGTACTGGATCTGGTTCGTGCCGGGGTACTGGTCGTTGAAGTCGAAGCTCGGGATCTGATCGAAGGTCTTCACCTTGGACCTGTAGGTGTAGAGGAATTCCGGCTCGAAGGTGTGCTTGAACTTCTCCGAGTAGAAGTCGCCGGGCAGCCGGAAGATCCGGAAGAGCTTCGGGCCGCGCGCCTCGACCGACCCTTCGAAGAACCGTCGATCCAGGGCCGGACCGGTCAGTTCATCGTTCTCGTCGAGCGACGCCCCATAGCGCGTGTAGCGGACGAGGGCCTTCGGCGAGACCTGCAGGAAGGGAAGGGAGAAAGATCGGGTGAGGTAGGGGGCCGCGTCCACACGCGAGTACTGCTGCAGGGTCACGGTTTCATCCGCCTGGGCATCGCCCTGGGCCAGTCGCTCGGCGGTGACGTCGTAGCCGAACGCGATTCCGGTCTTCTTGATCTTCTTGGGCTGCTGATTGACCTGGATCTGCGGCAGGTGCCGCCTCCGTTGAACCGAATCGTCGAAGAAGAAGACGTCGTTGCTGTCCGCCTCGAAGCGGACGTAGGCGGGCCCGAGGGAACCCTGAATTCCCGCGGACGCCCGGCGGGTGCGCGTGGAGGAGTAGTCGAGCGAATCCTGAAGACTCTGTCGCGAGACGAGACTCGAGTAAAGGTTCGCGGAAAGAGTTGCCTTGAAGCGATGCGGCAGGGCCTGGGACGCCGCCCAGTCGAGGTCATATTCGAACTTGTTGACCCCGGTCTGTCGCGTGAAGTAGGAGCGAAACGTGCCGCGGGAAGCCGAATTGCGGATGTAGCGGAACTCGTGCCCGAGGCCGATGCCGTACTGGGTGTACCAGTCGTAATAGAAGGTCTGGTCGGCGCTTCTTCCCATGGCCCAGAAGAAGCCGAGGCCGATCTCGCGCCCCTTGACCGAGCTCGTGCCGTAGCGGGGCATCAGGATCCCGGTGGAGCGCTGATCAGGATTGATGGGGAACTGGAAGTAGGGAATGATGAGCGGGGTGGGAACACCCTTGACCCGCAGGCCGACCAGGGTGGCCTTGATCCGTTTGTCGATGTCCACGGTGGCGCTTCGGGCCTTGAACATCCAGCGCGGATTCGGCTGGGTGCACGCGGTGAAGGAGGCGCCTTTGAGCCGGTAGGTGTCGGCGTCGACGCGCTCGATGCTCTCCGCTTCGAACAGGACGTCGGGTTGGAGGTACCCGCTCGCCTTGGTGAAGATGCCCTTGCCGGTGTCGATGTCGAGGCGCAAGGACTCCCCGGAAATCCGCTCCTGTCCGCTCATGAAGACGACGTTCCCCTTGGCCTCCAGATGCTGGGTGGTCGTCCCGTCAGGCTTCGTCTCGTCGAAGAGGTCGAGGGAGTCCGCCTGGATGCGGCTCTGGCCGAACCGCAGGTCCACGAACCCTTCGTAGTGGGTGCGGCCGACGCCGCCTTCGGGCCCGCGGTTGGCGCGAATCCGAAGCTCATCCGGGCCAAGCGGCGGCTCGTCGATCGGGGGGAGTGGCGTGGGGGAAGGGGAGGGTGAGGGGGAGGGTGCGGCCGAGGCCGGAGGCGCGGTCGAAGCCTCTTGGATAGAGGGCTTTGACGATGGCTCCGGGGAGGGCGTCGGGGTCGGCGAGGGGGCCTGTTCCTGGGCCAGTGCCGTGGTCGCCGCGGCCAGGCTCAGAACTCTCAGGGCGCGAGCGAGAACCATTCCCGGAAAGGGTAACACGCGGGCGGGTCCGGGCTTAGAGCCAGCCTTTCTGCCGCGCGAGCCGGGCCGCCTCGATCCGGTTCGCCACCCCGAGCTTGCTGATCGCTTCGGAAAGGTAGTTGCGAACGGTCCCTTCGGAGAGGCCGAGCTTCGTCGCGATGTCGGCGCTCGTGTGTCCTTCCTCGGCGCTGCGCAGGACCTGACGCTCGCGGTCGGTGAGCGGGTCGGGGTCGCTCCAGGCTTCCTGGGCAAGCTCGGGATCGATGACTCGAAGGCCGGCCTGGACGCGCCTCACCGCGTCCGCGAGTTTTTCGGCGGGCGCGTCCTTCAAGAGGTAGCCGGAGGCGCCGGCATCGAGGGCGCGGCGCAGATACCCGGCTCGGGCGAAGGTGGTGAGGATCACGATGCGGGTGGCGGGCAGGGCCTTCTTCACCTGCGCCGCCACTTCGAGGCCCGTCATCTCCGGCATCTCGATGTCGGTGATGAGAACGTCGGGCATCAGCTTGAAGCAGAGGTTGAGCGCCTCCCGCCCGTCCCTTGCCCGGCCCACGACCTCGATATCCGTCTCGATGTCGAGAAGTGCGGCCAGAGCCCCGAGCACCATTCCCTGATCCTCGGCCACGAGCACCCGTATCGACATGGTGAGAGGACGGCTAAGCCGGTTCCGGGCGGAGGGGAAGGGTGATTTCGAGCCGCGTGCCCGAACGGCCGTCGCGCACGAGACTGCCGCCGAGGGCGGCGATGCGCTCGCGCATGCCCAAAAGGCCGTTGCCCTCGCGCGCGTCGCCGCCGAGGCCGTCGTCGAGGATCTCGAGCAGGGCGACATTGTTCTGATGAACGAGACGCACGCGGCACGTCTTCGCGTGGGCGTGGCGCAGCACGTTGGTCGAGGCCTCCCGCACCACGAGAGCGAGGGCGTTTTCGTGGGCAGGCGGGAGAGTGAGGGCGTCCGCCTCGACCTGGAGCGCCACCCCCGCGGTGTCGAAGGCCTTGCGCATGGCCGCGAATTCCGCCGACAGGCCGGCGGATCGGTATCCGGTCACGGCACTCCTCACCTGGGCAAGGGCGTCGCGGGCCACGTCGTTCACCTCGCGGATCTCCTGGGCGGCGCGCGCGGGGTCGCGTTCCAGGAGCTTCCCCGCGAGTTCGGATTTGAGCGCGATCACGGACAGGGTATGTCCGAGCACATCGTGCAGGTCGCGCGCGATCCGCTCGCGCTCGGCGACCTTGGCCAGGTGTTCGATCTCGCCATGGGCCAGCCGGAGCCGGGAGTTCGAAACCCACACTTGCGCGTAGTGGATGTTGACGCCGCCCACGAGGAGCGTGAATACGGTGGCCGGAATGTAGAACCAGGCCCGCTGATCGGAGAGAAGGCCGTAGACGGACACCGCGGCGACATAGATTCCGAGATGGAGCAGGCGCGGGCGCTCGGGCTCGATGAAAGCCACCATCGCGGCCGCGTAAATGAAGAACGTCGACCCGTAGGTATTCACGGGCACCGTGATCACGCCGAGAAGGGTCATCGCACAGATCACCCCCACGAGCCTCCGGCCCGCCACCCAATAGCCCAGGAAGTAGAGAACCAGAAACAGAGCGTAGGCCCCCATATTCCCCGCGAAGGTCGGGAGGTCGTGGCGGAATTCCAGGGTCTGGACGAGGAACGGTATCGAGTAGACGAGCCAGGCATAAGGCGTCCACCCGAGGTTTCGGTGGTTCCGGTCGCCTGGCAGCAGAGGCATCGTGACCAGTATAGGAGCGGCGCCGACCGTCTACCGACCGGGCCGCCAGGGACCGGCGGGAGTGTCGAAGAGATGATCGAGATCGAGCTTTCGTCCGCCGAGATACACACCCTTCACGTCATGGTAGGCGGCCACGTCGGCGAGCGGATCGGCGCCGAGGACGACGAGATCCGCGACCGAACCCTTCTCGATTCGCCCGAGGGTGCGCTGGCCGAGTCGATTCGCCGCGCGACTGGTCGCGGCGAGGAGAACCTCGGGGAGCGGCACTTTCGCGCGGGCGAGCAGCTCGAGCTCGTGGATCAGCGCGGGACCATGGAAGGTCACGGGATTCCCGGCATCGCTCCCCGCGAGGATCGGGACCCCCGCCCTCGCCGCCGCTTCCACGGCGGCGAGACCGTGGGTGAAGCTCAGGCCAAGACCGCGGATCATGTCGGGATCGCCCGCCATGCTTTTGAAGAAGCCCTGGGGATCGCGCAGCCCTTCGAAGACTTCGGGAATGACGAATCGGCCCACCTCGGGATTCCGGCCTTCGACGAGGCCCCGCTTCCAGTCGAAGTCGTACACGGTGAGGGTGGGGGTGAAGGTGACTCTCTTCGCGGCCATCCAGGCGATGGTGTCGGCGCTCAAACCGCGAGCCGCATGCTCGAGCCCGTCTGCACCCCCGTCGATGGCGGCGCGAGCATCCGCATCGGTGCCCACATGAACGGTCACCTTGAGCCCGCGCTCTTTCGCTTCGGCGACCGCGGCCTTGAAGCAGTCGAGGTCGAGCCGCTTCATGGGGTGGCCGGGGAAGCCTGGCTCGAGCACCAGCTTGATCAGATCGACATCGCGTCCGGCCAGCTCCTTCACCGCCGCGCGCGCCTCGTCGGGTGTCTTCACCTGACGGGTGAGCTGGTCGGCGAGCCCGGGCACGAAGCCGAAGAGTTCGGCGGGATGGCCGCCCGAGGCGGTGATGGAAGCGCCCGCGAAGAACACCCGGGGGGACCGCTGCTTCGCGGCGGCGGTGAAAGCCCGCAGCTTCGAAAGCGACTCAGGATCATCGGTGAGGGACACCACGGAGGTAACGCCGGATGCGAGATAGGCGCCCAGGTCATGAACCTCCCGCTCCTCCGACCGCTCCACCAGGCTCCCTCCGACTCCCCCCGAGCCTCCGAGGTGGACGTGGGAATCGAAGAGGCCGGGAATCAGGAAGCGCCCGGTCAGGTCCTCGACCTCCGCCCCCTCGGGGAGAGGATCCTCCTTGAGGTCAAGGCCGATTTCGGCGACCTTGTGATCGCGCACCACGACCCGCGCGTTCTCTATGCGTCCGCCGAGGCCGTCGAGCAGGGTGGCTCCGCGCAGAACGCGAACCTTCCCTTTCGCGTCCCCGGGCTCGATGGCGCGCGAGCCCGGCAGCTCACCCATGCGGAAGGCCGGGGCCACGAATCCCGTGCCCACCATCAGGATCACGAAGGTGGCGGCAATGATGCCGAGCGACCGCCTCGAGATGGGCTCCGTGCCCTCCCACCGGAACAGCATCGAAGCGAGGACAAGGCCGGCGACGCCGAGGGCGGTGAGGATCGCGAGGGGTCCAAGGAGCAGCGACACCCCCTCGCCTCTTACGATGACGCCCTGCAGCGACTCGACGATGTAGGTGGTCGGCAGGAAACGCGCGAAGCGCTTCATGCCGTCAGGCAGCAAGGCGAAGGGGAAGGCCGAACCCGAGAGGAACATGAGCGGGAAGAACAGGAGGTTGATGATGGGCGGAGCCGAGCGCATGTCCCGGGCCGCACTCCCGACCAGCAGGCCGAGGGGCACCATCGAGAAAGCGGCGAAGAGGAAGACCACAACGAGGGCCGAGAGCGAGCCCATGATCTCGGTCTTGAAGGCGAGGCGGGAGACGCTCAGAACCAGGCAGAAGGTGATGGCGTTCTGAATCACCGCCGTGGTGCCGTGAGCCACGATCACGGTGGAGGCGCTGAGAGGCGTCACCCGCAGGCGGCGCAAGACTCCGGTTTCCCTGGCGAGGACCATGGGCATGACGATGCCGAAGAGGCTCCCCGAGATCAGCATCGTGGTGAGGAGGCCCGGCAGCATGAAGGTGGCGGCGCGGGCATTGCCCCGAGCCATGATTCCGCCGAAGAGAAACAAGAAACCGAGGGGAAAAGCGAGCGACCAGAACAGGGCGGCTTTCGAGCGAAGAAAGGCGGTGAGCTGGGCCCGTACGAGGGCGAGGTAGCTTTGGAAAACCATGATCAGGCGGCCTCCTCGGTACTCCGCTCGATGGCGGTTTCTCCAATGAGTTGTACGTAGAGGTCCTCCAGTGTGGGGCGCTTGAGGCGGAGGTCGAGGAGTCGGGCGTTCGACGACTTGAGCGACGCCCCGAGGCCGACAATGGCGGCGGTCGAGTCCTTCGTGCGGTAGCGAAGAAGGGGGCCGTCTCGTCCCTCGAAGCGGGCGCCGGGAACGAGGTTTGAAGGTTCAACCGCACTGTCGATTTCGATCCACAGCGTCGAGGCACCTTCGGCCTTCGCGAGGAGTTCGAGCGGTGTCCCGTCGGCCACGATCTCGCCGGAGCGGAGGATCACCACGCGGTCGGCGAGCGCTTCGATCTCGTCGAGATAATGCGAGGACACGAGGATGGTCTTGCCCAGAGCCTTCAGGTTGCGGAGGATCTCGTGGATGCCGCGACGCGCGATGGGATCGAGGCCCGAGGTGGGTTCGTCGAGGATCAGCAGCTCAGGGTCGTGCAAGGTGGCGAGGCCGATGGCGAGGCGCTGTTTCTGGCCGCCGGAAAGGCTCACCACCGCGGCCTTTCGCTTCTCCTTCAGGTTCACCGATTCGAGGACCTTCGAGGGGTCGAGGGTTCGCGGGTAGAAGGAGGCGAAGAGGCGGAAGGTCTCATCGACGGTGAGGGCTTCGGGAAACTCCGTCTGCTGCAACTGCACGCCCAGACGCCGGCGCAATTCCCCCGGGCTCTGTTGCGGGTCGAGGCCGAGCACGCGCACCGAGCCCGAGGTCGAAGGCCGCAGGCCCTCGAGGATTTCGACAAACGTCGTCTTGCCGGCGCCGTTGGGTCCGAGGAGACCCACGATGCCCCCAGAGGCGATGTCGATGGAGAGGCCCCGCAGGGCCTGAACGTCTTGGTAGCTCTTGGCGAGCGCGCGGACTTCGATGACCATGCGGAAAGGATCGCCCCGGATCGACGAGCGCCCTAGTGCCGTCCGTGGTGACTTCGGGGTGACGTTTGTAATCCGGAGGTAAAGCCCGTGCAGGTTCAGGTTTCTGAACCTCGGTTTTTGGCCCAATGGGGAACCAATGAACCCTGCCCCGCGTCTTATCTGGCACAGGCGTTTCCCGTCGTTCCAATTGAGGACAGCCCCATGCTCGAGACGAACCCAGGTTTCCTTTTCCACGACCGCCGCCCCCTCAAGGAGATGGTCGACGACTACGAGCGCAAGATCGTGCTCATGGCCCTGGAGCTCTCGCACTGGAATCAGCGCCGGGCCGCGTCCTCGTTGGGTCTTTTGCCCTCCACGCTCTCCGAGAAGATGAAGCGGTTCGGCCTGCGACGAGTCAAGGAAGAGACCCCCGCGCAGGGTTCCCCGGGCGAAGCCGCCT
>CAZYEA010000009.1:38646-39718 GCA_964646485.1 uncultured Acidobacteriota bacterium | reverse complement strand
GAGGTCGACGCCCCAGGCGCGGCGCATGGGCATCCTCTTCCAGGATGATCTGCTCTTCCCGCACCTGAGCGTGGGCGGGAACCTCGCCTTCGGGCTCCTGGCCCCCGGGGCCTCCCGCTCGGAACGCGGGCGCCTCATCGAGGAAGCCCTCGCCTCCATGGATCTGACCGGCTTCGCCCTCCGCGATCCGGCGACGCTTTCCGGAGGGCAGCGCGCGCGGGTTTCCCTGCTCCGGGTTCTCTTGTCGCAGCCCCGCGCCCTGCTCCTCGACGAGCCCTTCTCGCACCTGGATCGAGACGCGAGGATAGGAGCGCGCGAGGTGGTCTTCGCGGAGGTCCGACGCCGCCAACTACCTGCGATCTTGGTGACCCACGATCAGGCTGACGCGGAGGCGGCTCGCGGCCCGTCGCTCGTCCTGCAACCGCGCGGGTAGGGAGGCAGATGTTCGACGCCTCGATCCAGGGCCTCATCAACCGCCCGCTCAACCGGGCCGGCCATCGTCTATGCCGCCTGGGCCTGCAGGCCAACCGTGTGACCCTTGCCGCGGCCATCACCGCGGTGGCGACCGGGGGGGCGCTCGCCACCGGCCATTTCGCCCTCGGCCTCGCCTTCCTGTCCCTGAATCGCCTTCTCGATGGCCTGGATGGCGCGGTGGCCCGCGCCTCCGAGCGTACGGACCTCGGGGGCTATCTGGACATCGTCTCGGACTACGTCTTTTACGCTTCGGTGCCCCTGGGCTTCGCCTTCGCCGACCCCGGGCGGAACGCGTTGCCCGCGGCCGCGCTTCTTGCGAGCTTCCTTCTCACCTGCAGCACCTTCCTCGCCTTCGCCGCACTCGTGGCGCGCCAGAGCCCGACCCTGGAGCCGGCGCGCGAGAAATCCTTCTTCTATTCCCGAGGGTTGATCGAGGGGGCGGAGACCATCGCCTTCCTTGTCGCCATGACCCTGTGGCCGGAACGATTCGCCCTGCTTGCCTGGGCCTTCTCTGCCTTGTGCGTCCTCACCGCGCTGCAGCGCACCTGGATCGCCGCGCGCCGGCTTGCCCGGTGACCTTCTCGCGGCAACGGTCGGC
>CAZYEA010000009.1:0-38546 GCA_964646485.1 uncultured Acidobacteriota bacterium | reverse complement strand
CGCGGGCTCGTAAAGTTCGCCCTGCATGGCCCGGAAACCAGAAGGCGACAAGCGGAGGCAGATCCTGAGCGCGGCGGTGACGGTCTTCGCGCAGAAGGGCTACTTCGGCGCGCGGATCAGCGACATCGCGAGTTCGGCCGGGGTGGCGGACGGCACCATCTACCTCTACTTCAAGAACAAGGAAGACATCATCGCCTCCCTGTTCGCCCAGGTGATCGAGGTTCACATGGCGCGCGCCCGGGAAGAGATCGCGGGTGTCCGCACCCCGCGCGAGAAGCTCTTCGCCATCGCCCGGCATCAGCTCACCGCTCTCAGTGAGCGCCGCGAGGTGGCCATCCTGTTCCAGACCGAACTGCGACAGGCGACCTTGATGTCGCGGATCTCCGCCCGGGAGCTGCGCGGCTATTTCGACCTGCTCTCCGGGGTCATCGAAGAGGGTCAGAAGCAGGGCGTCTTCCGCAGCGACTTCCCGCGGAGCCTCGTGGTCCAGTCCTTCTTCGGCGCTCTCGACGAGATGGTCACCGCGTGGATCCTCTCCCCGACCCACTACAATCTCGTCGACCTGGCCGAACCCGTCACGGAGTTGTTTCTGGGCGGGCTTGCGCCTCGCGGAGGACGAAAGTGACCGAGACGCTCGCCGAGCTCTTCTACAACTCAGTCGACTACTTCAAGAAACCCGACCACCTCAAGGTCAAGAAGGGCGAGGTGTGGACGCCCATCTCGTCCGACGACATGCGGGTGGCCGTGGACGAAGTGGCCGCAGGGTTCGAGAGCCTGGGCCTCAAGCCCGCCGATCGCGTGGCCATCCTGGGCGAGAACCGGCCGGAGTGGCTGTATGCCGACCTCGCCACCCTGTGCAGCCGCGGAACCGTGGTCACCATCTACCCCTCGCTCCCCGCCGCCCAGATCCTCTACATCCTGAAAGACAGCGGAGCCCGCATCGTGGTCGCGTCCAATCAGGTCCAGGCCGAGAAGGTGCTCTCGGTGAAGGCGGATGCCCCCGAACTCCAGCACGTGGTCCTCATGGACGACACGGCTCTGATGGGCACTCAGACGCTCTCGTCCCTGCGCGACGTCGGGCGTCGCGCCCTCGCCCTCGATCCGGACCAGATCCGCCGCCGGGCCAAAGCCGTGCGGCCCGACGACCTCGCGACCCTCATCTACACCTCGGGCACCACCGGCGACCCTAAGGGCGTGATGCTCACCCACGCGAACCTCGGCTCGAACATCGAGACCTGCGCCAAGGAAATCTTCTCGCTGCTCGGACCCGCCGACTCCGTCCTCTCTTTCCTGCCCCTCTGCCACGTCTTCGAGCGCATGGGCGGCGAGTTCGTGATGCTGAAGCGCGGGGTCACCATCGCCTACGCCGAGTCCTTCGAGAAGGTCCCGCAAAACCTCCTCGAGATCAAGCCCACCATCCTGATCTCCGTGCCGCGGCTCTACGAGAAGATCATGATGCGCGTGCGCGAAAAGGTGGCCGCCGCTCCTCCCCTGCGTCAGAAGATCTTCGCGTTTGCCGAAGCCACCGGCCGCGCGGTCTTCGAGGCCGCGCAGCGCGGAGAAGGCATCTCGCCGTTGCTCGCCTTCAAGCACGCGATCGCCGAAGCGCTCGCCCTCAAGACCGTGCGCGCGGGCCTTGGAGGCGAGGTGCGGATCGCGGTTTCGGGCGGGGCCGCTCTGCCCAAAGAGATCGGCATGTTCTTCGGGGCCATGGGCCTGCCCATTCTGGAGGGCTACGGTCTCACCGAAACCTCGCCCGTGATCTCGGTGAACACGCCCACCAGCAATCGCACGGGGAGTGTCGGCAAGGTCATCGACGGCGTCCACGTGATGATCGCGGGAGATGGCGAGATCTGCGTGCGCGGCCCCAACGTCATGCGGGGGTATTTCAACAAGCCCGAGGCCACCGCGGAAGTGATCGACCGCGACGGGTACTTCCACACCGGCGACATCGGCCGTCTCGACGAAGACGGGTTCCTCTACATCACCGACCGCAAGAAGGACCTCATCGTCACTTCGGCCGGGAAGAACATCGCACCTCAGCCGATCGAGAACATCCTCAAGACCCATCCGCTCATCGCCGAGGTGGTGATGGTGGGCAACGGGCGCAACTTCCCCGCCGCCCTGGTGGTGCCCAATTTCGACGCGCTGCGCCGGGCCGCGGCCGAGGCCTCGGTCGGCGATCTCTCTCGCGAGGCCCTCATCGCCGATCCTCGGATGCTCGAGCTGGTCGAGCAGGCGATCGCCGCGCTCTCGAGGGACTTCGCCCAGTACGAGAAGATCAAGAAGATCACCCTCCTGCCCAAGGAATTCTCCATCGACGCTGGCGAACTCACTCCGACCCTGAAGGTGAAGCGGCGCGTGGTGGAAGCCAAATACAAAGACCTGATCGACCGGATGTACGCGTCGCACTGAAAAGCGGGCGGCACAACTCGAGGACAAGCTCATGACAAGCGAAACCGCTCTGGCCGTGGCCGCAAAGGGAGGCGACTTCCTCATCGAGGATCGAGCGCCCCGCGACATCTTCACCCCTGAGGATTATTCCGACGAGCAGACGATGCTCGCCCAGACCGCGCGGGACTTCATGGAGAAGGAAGTCCTGCCGAAGACGGCCTCCATCCTCAAGCTCGACTACGAGGCCATCCGCGAACTCATGCGGAAGGCGGGGGAGATCGGGCTGCTCGCCATCGAGGTGCCCGAGGAATTTGGCGGCCTCGCCCTTGGCAAGGTCACGGGGGCTCTCGCCTCCGAGATCTCCGCCCTCGAGGGAAGCTGGGCCGTCACTTTCATGGGCCACACCGGCATAGGCACCCTGCC
Source organism: uncultured Acidobacteriota bacterium (assembly GCA_964646485.1). GTDB lineage: Bacteria > Acidobacteriota > Vicinamibacteria > Fen-336 > JAGNNV01 > JAGNNV01. The sequence continues at coordinate 35,729 of CAZYEA010000009.1, read as the reverse complement.
CATCACCTATTTCGGCACCGACGCGCAGAAGGCGAAGTATCTGCCGAAGTTCGGGACGGGGGAATGGATCAGTTCCTACTCCCTTTCCGAGGCCTCGTCCGCCTCCGACGCCATGAACGCCAAGGCGAAGGCCGTGCTCTCTCAGGACGGCAAGAACTGGATCATCAACGGCGAGAAGATGTGGCTCACCAACGGCGGCTTCGCCGATGTCTACATCACCTTCGCGAAGGTGGACGGCGAGCACTTCTCCGCCTTCATCATCGACAAGGGCGCTCCCGGGGTCTCGCTCGGACCCGAGGAGCGCAAGCTCGGGATCAAGGGCAGCTCCACCCGCCCGCTGATTCTCCAGGACGCGGTTATTCCGAAAGAGAACCTGCTGGGCGAGATCGGCAAGGGCCACAAGATCGCCTTCAACATCCTCAACGTCGGCCGCTTCAAGCTGGGCGCGGGCACGGTGGGCGGTTCCAAGGTCGCGCTTCGGGCCGCCTGCGAATATGCGAAGCAACGCAGCGCCTTCGGCAAGACCATCGCCGACTTCGGCCTGATCCAGGCCAAGCTGGGCGAGTCCACCGCCCGCATCTTCGCGGCTGAGGCCATGGTCTACCGCACCGCGGGCATGATCGACGCGAACCTCGAGGGGGCGAGCGACAACGCCACCGCGCTGAAGCGCATCGAGGAGTACGACGCCGAGTGCTCGATGGTGAAGGTCTTCTGTTCGGAGTTGCTGGACCACGTGGTCGATGAAGCGGTCCAGATCCTCGGCGGCGCCGGATACGTCGAGGACTATCCGGTGGAGCGCTACTATCGCGACGCGCGGATCAATCGGATCTTCGAAGGCACGAACGAGATCAACCGCCTGCTCGTACCCGGACGCATCGTGAGGCGGGCGCTCTCAGGCGCCTTGCCCATCTTCGATGCGGCCATGGCGCTGCTCGACGAGCCGCGGCCATCAGGACGCCCTTCCAAAGACGACCACGGTTTCCTCGGCGCCGAAATCCGGATGGTGAAAGGGGCCAAGAAGATCTCCTTGATGCTGCTCGGCCTCGCCGCCCAGAAGTTCCAGGGGAAGCTCGCCGATCAGCAGGAAGTTCTGGGGTACTGCGCGGACGTGGTGATGGAGTGCTATGCGCTCGAAAGCGCGTTGCTGCGGACGCAGAAGAAAGCCGAGAGCAATGGTGAGGCGGCGGCCGGCTCTTTCGCCGCCGCGCTGAAGGTCTTCGCGGAAGGGGCGGTGAGTCGGATCGAAGCGGCGGCCCGTCAGGCCCTGCCCTCGATCGAGACCGGCGACATGCTCGCAACCTGCATGGAAGGCGTCGCCCGCTTCACCGACCGGGAGCCCCTCGCCACCATCCCCCTTCGTCGCTCCCTGGCCGCCCTGGCTCTCGACAAGAACGGGTACCCCTTCTAAGTCAGCACGCCGAACGATCAAACAAACTCGATGACCTTGCGTTCCGCGAGCCTCGAGAAGATCAGCATGGCCTCATCCTCGGGCATGGGGCAGATCTTCAGAATCGACTGAACGTCCCACTCGCCGTTCAAACGTGAGAGCACGAAACCCTCGCGCGGGTCGAATTTCTCCTTGGTGAGGTCGGCGAGCGACACCATCAGGCGAGGGATCTTGTTCCTCGGGACCAGACGCAGCGAGCGGGTGCGCCCGCGGCCCTCGATGGAGATGACGAGGCCCTTTTTCGCGTGCTGATTGAGAGGGTCGAGCTTGAGCACGGCTTCGAAGTTCTTGAGCGCGGTGTCGTAGTCGTCCCCGTCCATGGCCTTGCGCGCCACTTCGAGGCCGCGCTGGATGCGCACCACCGTCTCCACCGAGTCGGTCGAGATGCCCGGGATCTCCACCTCGATGAGCCCGCGATGGTGCATCTCGTACAGCATGACCGTGGCGTCGAACACGGTGCGGCGCACCGCGAAGGCGATCTCCGTGACCGTCTTTCCCTCCGAGCACAAGAGCAGGACCTCGTGATCGATCGGGTCCTCGGGCTGGCCGGTGGCCTTGAAGGTGGTTTCGGTGGAGGGGATGACTTCGCGCATCCTCTCCCACTCGTCGATGCGCCGCACCCCTTCCATGATCACGCTGGTGACGTCGAGGTTCACCGGGAAAGGCACGTCGCGCTGGATCTCGCCGTCCTTGAACTCGAAGTGCCCCTCGGTCCAGTGGAAGAGGTCGTAGATGGTCTCCTCGGCCTTGTGCTCCAGCATGCGCACGAGGTCTTCGTCCTTGAGCGACCCGGTCTCGACAAGAAGGGCGCCAAGCGGCCGGCCCTCCGTCTCCTGGCGCAGGAGGGTGCGGAAGAGTTGCTCCTCGCTCACCAGACGCTCGCGGACCAGGAACTGGCCGAGCGACTCCCGAGGGTCGTTGGACCAGGAAGAGTGGATGGAGCCGCCCGAGAACGAAACCCGCTTTTCCACCGCACCCCGATTGACGTGCAGGGTTCCCGTCTTGCGTCCTTGCGACACCCATTGAAGGATGTCCGCGAGGGCCATCGTCCCGAGCTCGCCCTTAAGGCTCACGCAAGGCCACCGTGGGCCGACTGCGAGCGACGTCCGAAGTAGAGATAGTCGCGCCAGGTGGGATGGGCAAAACGGTTGGAGAAGATGAGGGCGAGGGCGCGCGGAAGGTCGGGCCTTCGCGGCTTGCGCACGAGCTTCATGCCGCGCTCTTCGGGAAGGCGATCGCCCTTGCGGCGGTTGCACTCGATGCAGCAGGTGACGATGTTCTCCCAGGTCTTGAGCCCGCCCCGGGCCACCGGCACCACGTGGTCGAAGGTGAGCCGCGAGGGATCGAACTCATTGCCGCAGTACTGGCATCGATGCTCGTCGCGCGCGTAGACGTTCGCGCGCGAGAAGGGCACCTCCGAAAAGATTCGCCGAAGACGCACGTGACGCAGGAGGCGCAGCACCGAGGGGAGCTGCACGTGCGCCCTGACCCCGCGGACGAAGCGCTCGTAGTTCGCCACCACCTCCACCTTCCCCTGATAAAGCAGGGTCATGGCGCGCTGCCAGGACACGACGCCCAGCGGCTCGTAGGTCGCATTCAGAACCAGAGTCTGCTCCATAGTCCTTAGAGTCCAAGGGACAGAATATCTGACCCGCGCCTCAGGTGGCCCAAACCTCCCGATGGACGGTGGCCTTCTCGACCCGCGGCCACACGATTTCGTGCCCCAGTCCGGGGCCGCCCGGCACCTGAATGAGGCCGTTTCCATCCACGGTGACGCCCGGTTCGATGAGGTCTTCCTCAAAGTAGCGGGCGCTCGCCGAGGTGTCTCCGGGAAGAGTGAAGCCCGGGAGAGTCTGCAGGTGGACGTTTGCGAGTCGGCCGATTCCCGACTCCAGCATGCCGCCGCACCACACCGCCTTCCCGCGTTCTCCGGCCGTCGCCTGGATGCGCTTCGAGTTGAGCAGGCCGCCCACCCGGCCCGCCTTGATGTTGATGATCCGGCACGCGCCGATCGAGAGGGCGCTTCGCGCCGCCGCGTCGCTGGTGATCGATTCGTCGAGGCAGACCGGCGTCTCAATCAGAGGCTGTAGAAGACTGTGCTCGATGATGTCGTTCCAGGCGAGGGGCTGCTCGATCATCATCAGATCGAATTCATCGAAGGCGCGAAGCGTGTCTGCGTCCGCGAGCGTGTAGGCGCTGTTGGCGTCGACCATGAGCCGGATCTTCGGAAACTCCTTGCGGATGGCGCGCACGAGGTCGACATCCTTCCCAGGCTTGATCTTGATCTTGATGCGCTGATAGCCGGCAGCAACCTCGACCCGCACGCGCTCGAGCAGGGCGGAGACGCTCGGCTGCAGGCCGATCGAGACCCCCGCGGGAATGCTCGGCTTGGCCTCGCCCCCCAGGGTTTCCCAAAGCGGTTCGCCTTTGGCGTTCGCGAAGAGATCCCAGATCGCCATCTCGAGCGCCGCCTTCGCCATCTCGTGCCCGCGAATGCCCGCAAAGAGCGCATCCGTCTCCTCGGGCGATTCGAACGTGCGCCCGAGTACGAGGGGAGCGAGGAACTCCTTGATCACGTGAGCCACGGTGCCGTTTGTCTCCGGCAGGTAGTAGGGATGCTCCTCGGCCACGCATTCGCCTGTTCCCGAAGCGCCTTCGGCGGTGAAGAGCCGTGCCAGCAGGAACGACTTCTCGCTGACCGCGCCGAACGAGGTCTCGAACCGGAACCGCAGCGGCATCTTGAGCAGCCGCAGTTCGATCCGCTCGATCCGAAGCTTCACAGCCGGGCTCGAGAAGGCGCCAGGCACTTCGCGCACTTTCCGTAGACCTGATGCTTGTGCCCGTCGATCTTGAAGCCGATCTTCTTCGCTTCCTCTTCCTGGAGCGCTTCGATCTCGTCGGAACTGAACTCGAAAATCCCGCCGCACAGGCTGCAGATGAAATGGTCGTGATGCCGCCGGTTCAGTTCGCGTTCGAAACGCGTCTCGCCCTCGAGGACGAGCGCCTGCGCGAGGCCCGCGCTCTCCAGCAGCTTGAGCGTGCGGTAGACCGTGGTGCGGCCGATCCCCGGGGTCTTGCGACGGACGAGGTTGTAGAGATCGTCGACCGAAAGATGCTTGTTCGAACCGAGGAACGCGCTCACCACCACGTCCCGGCGCGAACTCCGGTTCAGTCCCTGCCGTTTGAGGTGGGTGTTAAGGACGGCGATCTCGTCGGCAAATACTCTTTGCATTGAACAAGTTAAACTATACTGTAGTGTCAGCGGGCCGCGAGGGGTCAAGTCGCGGGGTGAGTGGAGTCACAGGCCCGTTTAGCGAGAGACGACGGGTCCACATAAAGTACGCGCCCAATCCATCCCCCAATTTATCCTCAATTTCCCTGATTTCAGCCGGTTTTCCGCCCCGCCCCTTGACCCAAAAACATCGCGCTCTCTGGATCGTGGCCGCGCTCACGGTCGTCGCCCTCGTCCCCCTCTATGGGGACCCGCGGAGGTCTCCGGTCACTCACGCCGAATGGGCGCGCATGATGATGCGCAGCCTCGGCTTCGAGGAGAACCTCGAGCGGGTCGTCCAGGCCGACGACATCTTCGTGGCTCTTTCGTGGAAGGATCAGAAGGACCTCGTGGGCTCGGGCTACAAGCGCGGAACGGGGGTCACGAGCCGCGGCGACTTCGTCGACACCGGTGCTTCGGCCGGCGAGACCGCGTACGACCTCTCTGTGGTCCGCAGCGGCGACTACAACGTTCGTCTGCGGTTGAAGGGGGCTCCCGATGAGCCCTTCCAGGTGGAGATCCGGCGGGACGGACAAGTGGACGCGGTGGGGACGTTCCGGCCCACCGGCAGCGGCGCGGATTACGTCTCCGTAGACCTCGGCTGGATCAAGCTCGAGCCCGGCAACCACACGATCTCGGTGGGCCTGCCCCCCGGCACCTCTCTCGAATCCATTCAGGTCTCACCGCCCTGCCTCAGCCCCATCGAACCCCTCGGCGGCTGGCGCGGCCCGGCTCTCACCACCGACGAAGACCTCGCCATCACCATGCTGCAGGCTCTCGAGCTGGAGCACGAACTTCCGCCCGCCGACGAGCCGATCGAGTTGCGCGCGGGAAAGTTCGACATCCTTGCTCCCGACTCGAGGATGAACGAGGTTGCGGACGACAGCGACGACTCCAACCTCACCGCCCGCTTCGACGGCCTTCATGCGATCGTCTACGCGGACATCCCCCAGGCGGGCCTTTACGCAATTTCGGTCTTCTCGGCCACGGGAGACGGGCAGACCTGGATCGCCGATTCGTGCCGCCGTTCCGACGTCTGTCCCACCGCCGACGCCATGCCGAAATGGCGCACCCTCTTCACCAGCGAGTTCAACGCCGGTCGGCATTCGTTCGCGGTCCTGCTCACAAACGGCGCTACCCTCGGCCGCATCCGGCTGCAGCGCCTGAAGACGACCCCCGAGGACTACGTGGCCGCCCTGGAGCGTGTGGGCTTCCGAGTGGGGCCGAAAGGGCCCATTTCGCGCGACAAGGCCAGGGAAGCGATGGAGTGGCTGCGCGACCGATGGAAGCAGAAGATGGGCACGGATCCCGCGTGCGTGATCCAGGCCCCGATCGGGCGCGCCGTCTCCGCCCCCGGCCAGATCGCGGGCGGCCTCACCCTGAACACGACCACCACTCCCCCAGGCGTCACTCCGCCGACGAACCCGCCCACCGGTCCTCCGCCGGGCCCGCCCCTGCCGCCCCCGCTGCCCCCAAGCGAGCAGCCGCCCGCGACCCCCGTCCTCCCGGTCCGATAGAGGCGGCGCCGGGCTGCTAGGCTCTCGAGCGGGCCTGTAGTTCAGCGGTTAGAACCGCCGGCTCATAACCGGTAAGTCCCGGGTTCGAATCCCGGCGGGCCCACCACCCTTCCCCCTCGGGTTTCCTTTCAAGGCCGGTCTTGAAAGGGCAAGGCGTCGCGCTCAGGCGAGCCTGGATGCAATCACTTCGATTTCCACCGACACGCCCTTGGGCAGCGCCGCGGCCTCAACGGTGGATCGCGCGGGGGGATTGTCGGGGAAGGCGGTCGCGTAAACGGCGTTCATGCGCGGGAAGAGGCCGAGGTCTTTCATGAACACCGTGGTCTTCACCACGTGGCGGAAGGTGAGGCCCTCGGTTTCAAGAACCGCGCGTATGTTCTCGAGCACGCGCGTGGTCGCGGCCTCGATGTCCTTGTCCACAAGCTCGCCCGTCGCGGGGTCGAGAGGAATCTGACCCGAGAGGAACACGAGGTCGCCCACACTCACCGCCTGCGAGTAAGGGCCGATGGGGGCCGGGGCCCTGTCCGTGAGGACGATCTTCTTGGGCATGTGCTTCGCTCCTATTGGGGCGCGTCGGCGAGCGATGTCCGCTCGACCCTGGCCACGCCGGAAATGTCCTTCATCGAACGAACCAGGGCCTTGAGATGGTCGAGGTCGCGAACGCGGACCACCAGATCCACCACCCCGGGGCGGTCGTCGTAGGTGCGCGCTTCCGCGCGCCTTATGTCTCCGCCCTTGTCGGACACCGCGGTGGTCATGGCCGCGAGCAGGCCTGGGCGATCATGAACCTCCACGCTCAAACGAACCGGATAGGTCTCGCCCGGAGTGGCGTCCCAGGAAACGGGCACCCGGCGCTGGGCATCGACCATCGCGTTCTTGACGTTCGGACAGTTCACCGCGTGCACGGAGACGCCCTGCCCGCGCGTGATGTAGCCGATGATCGGGTCCCCCAGGATCGGGGAACAACAACGCGCGCGATAGACGAGCAGGTGATCGACGCCCTGCACGGAAATCCGCGCGTCGTTCGGAGTGACCGAACGCTTCGGCCGGGGACCGGGCGGCTGAGGCTTGCCGCGGAGCTCAGGTGGAGTGAGCTTGTCGATCAGGGCCGCGGCATCGAGCCTTCCGAAGCCCACGGAGGAGAGCACCTCGTCGAACCGGCTGCCCACCCCGAGCTCGCGCCCGAGCGCCTCGATCCTCGGCGTCTCCTCCTCGATGGTCTTGGCGCGCAGGGGCGACTTCTTCCATTCGCGTTCGATCAGCCGCTTTCCGAGATCGCGCGCCTGCTGTCTTTCCGCCACGTGAAGGTCGTGCTTGATGCGCGACCGCGCGCGCGACGTCACCGCGAAGTTGAGCCAGTCGCGGCTTGGTTGGTGGCCGGGAGCAGTGAGGATCTCCACGATGTCGCCGTTCTTGAGCTTGGTGCGCAAAGGCACGATCCGTCCGCCCACCCGCGCCCCCACGCACCGCCGCCCCACCTCCGAGTGGATGGCGAAGGCGAAGTCGATGGGAGTCGCCCCTCGGGGCAGGGTGCGCACCGCGCCTTTCGGAGTGAAGCAATAGACCTCTTCGGGGTAGAGGTCGACCTTGAGCGAGCTCAGGAATTCCTTGGGGTCCTGCACGTCCTCGAGGAGCTGGCGGAGCCACGCGAAGGTCTCGTCGTCCTGGGACGCGGGCTGGCCGCCCTCTTTGTACTTCCAGTGCGCGGCGATGCCTTCCTCGGCGATCCGGTGCATCTCTTCGGTCCGGATCTGGACCTCGAAGGGCATGCCGTGGTCGCCCACGAGGGTGGTGTGGAGCGAGCGATAGCCATTCGGTCTGGGGATGGCGATGAGGTCTTTGATGCGGCCCGGCACCGGCTTCATGGCGTGATGGAGCAAACCGAGGACGGCATAGCAGTCCGACACCGACTTCACCACCACGCGCAGGGCGATGAAGTCATACAGCTCGTCGAGGTCGATCTTCTGGCGGATGAGCTTCTGATGGATCGAATACAGGCGCTTCACCCGGCCGTCGATCCGCGCCTCGATGTGAGCGGCCGCGATCAGGTCCTGGATGGTTCCGGTCATCCGGGAGATCACCTTCTCCGCCTCGGCGCGTCTCGCCGCCACCCGTTTCAGTATCGAGTTGTAGGCCTCGGGCTCGAGATGTTGAAAGGCGAGATCCTCGAGCTCGTTCTTGATGCGGCTCATGCCCAGGCGCCCGGCCAGGGCCGCATAGATCTCCATCGTCTCTTCCGAGATGCGGATCCGCTTCTCCTCGGGAAGATGCTGAAGCGTCCGCATGTTGTGCAGACGGTCGGCGAGCTTCACCAGGATGACGCGCACGTCGTCGACCATGGCGAGGAGCAGTTTCCGGAAGCTCTCGGCCTGGCGGTCTTCGGCCGAGGAGAACGAAATCTGCGAGATCTTGGTCAGGCCCTCGACCACGTGAAGAACCACCGGGCCGAACTTCTCCTCGATCTCCTTGGGGGTTGCAAGGGTGTCCTCGAGCGCGTCATGCAGCAGGCCCACGGCCACGCAGATGGGGTCGAGGCGCCACGAGGCGAGGATGCTCGCGACTTCGAGAGGGTGCGAGAGATAGGGCTCACCGCTCGCCCGGACCTGCCCCTTGTGGGCCACCGCCGAGAAGACATAGGCCCGCCGCAACACGTCGAGATCGGCCCCCGGGTGGTGGAGCTGGACGGTTTCGGCGATCTCTTCAAAGCGGATCATGGCGAGGTCAGGGTGCCAATTATGGCGCGAACCCAACCCTCATCAGGACCCGATCCGACCACCCCTCGCCCCACAATCCGCAGATGGACGAACGAACCCTTCGCATACTGACTCTGGCCCGGCTCCCTGGCTTCGGCGCCCGCAAGATATCGAGCCTCGTAAAAGCAGGCGGAGTCGACGAACTCATCGACGCGCCCCGGCGCTTCGCCGAGCTCATCGGAGACGCCGCCCTGCAAAGCCTCGAGAGCGGGGCCGCGCGCGTCGCGGCGGCTGCGATCGGGGAATCGGCTCTGAAAAAGGGGCAGTCGATAGCGGCTCTCGGGTCTTCCGACTATCCGCCCTCGCTGGCCGCCATCTTCGACCCGCCCCCGGCCCTCTTCTACCGCGGGTCGCTCCGAAACCACGCCCGCCGGGTGGCGATTGTGGGGGCGCGCGGTGCAACGCCTTCGGGGCGGTCGATGGCGCGCGATCTGGCGCGGGGGCTCGCGAGCCATGGGATCGAAGTCGTCTCCGGGCTTGCCCGCGGGATCGACGGTTCCGCCCACGAAGGCGCGCTTCAGGGAAAGTCGACCACCCTCGCCGTCCTCGGTTCGAGCGTCGACATCATCTATCCGCCTGAGCACAAGGACCTCGCCGCACGCATCGAGGCCATGGGCGCCGTGATTTCCGAACTGGCGCCGAACACTCCGCCCACGGCCGCGCAGTTCCCCAGTCGCAACCGGATCATCGTGGGCCTGTCGGAAGCGGTGATCATGGTCGAGGCCGGCTCGAAGAGCGGCGCCCTCATCACCACCCGCCTGGCGCTCGACGAAGGCCGTGATGTTCTGGCCGTTCCGGGCAAACCCACCGATCCTCTCTCCTACGGCCCGAACCTCATGATCCGTGATGGCGCCACCCTCGTCCGAGGGCTCGAAGACGTGCTCGAGCACCTCGGGATAGAGGCCGCCCCGCGGAAAGGCCTGTCAAGCCCCCCCGACAAAATTCTCGACACCCTCAAGCAGTCGGCGGTCAAGTCAATCGATCAAATTGCTGTGGAAACAGGACTTACACCGTCTTTTCTGATGGTCCGTCTGTCCGACCTCGAACTTCAGGGAAAGATCGAAAGACTACCCGGAACTTTGTTTCGCAGCGCAGGTACGGCATAACCTAGAAAGGAAGTTACGCAACCCATAGCCAAGGAAGAAAGACCTTTCATCTTGCCCAATCGCCTCGTCATCGTTGAGTCGCCCGCCAAAGCCAAGACCATTAACAAGTACCTCGGCAAGGGGTACACCGTGAAGGCCTCGATGGGCCACGTTCGCGATCTGCCCAAGAGCAAGCTGGGCGTCGACATCGAAAAAGGCTTCGATATCGACTACGAGATCCTGCCCACCCGCAAGAAGATCATGGACGAGCTCAAGCGAGCGGCCAAGGACGCCGACGAAGTGTTCCTGGCCGCCGACCCTGACCGCGAGGGAGAGGCCATTTGCTGGCACCTGGCTCAGGAGCTGGGCGGGAAGAAGAAGACCAAGGGCAAGTCCAAGTTCCAGCGCGTGGTCTTTCACGAGATCACCAAGACCGCCATCCAGAAGGCCTTTGAGCACCCCGAGGAAATCAACGGGCAAAAGGTCGACGCCCAGCAGGCGAGGCGTGTGCTCGACCGCCTCGTGGGCTACAAGGTCTCCCCGATTCTGTGGGACAAGGTCCGCCGCGGCCTCTCCGCCGGTCGCGTGCAGTCGGTCGCCCTGCGCCTGATCTGCGAACGCGAACGGGAGATCAAGGCCTTCGTGCCCGAGGAGTACTGGTCGGTCACCGCACTCCTCGACAGCGGCGTTCCCCCGATCTTCCCCGCGGGCCTGTCGCGAAAGAACTGCGAGAAGAGCGAGATCACGAACGAAGCCGATGCCAAGGCCGTCCGCAAGGATCTCGAGAAGGCCGCCTACGTTGTCTCCAAGGTCACCCGCAAAGAGCGCAAGCGCTACCCCGTACCGCCCTTCATCACCTCCAAGCTGCAGCAAGACGCCTTCCGCAAGCTGCGCTTCCCGGTCAAGAAGACCATGCAGGTGGCGCAGAAGTTGTACGAAGGGCTTGAAGTGGGAGGCGAGGGCAGCGTCGGTCTCATCACCTACATGAGAACCGACTCCACCCGCGTCTCCGACGACGCCCTGGTGGCGGTGCGCAGCCACATCGGCTCCGCGTACGGCGAGGACTACCTTCCCGAAAAGCCCATCCTTTATCGCACCAAGGAAGGCGCCCAGGACGCGCACGAGGCCATTCGTCCCACCGACCTCTCGCTCACGCCCTCGAACCTGCGCAAGCACCTCGGCAAGGATGAGCTGGCGCTGTACGAATTGATCAGGAACCGCTTCGTGGCCTCCCAGATGAAGCCCGCGGTGTTCGATGAGACCGCGGTGGAGATCACCGCGGGGGCCTATCTCCTGCGCGCCCGCGGCGCGGTCATGAAGTTCAAGGGCTTCCTCGCCGTCTACGAAGAGTCGATGGAAGAAGTGGCGAAGGCCAAGGCGAAGAAGGTCGAGGCCCAGGGCGGCCCCGCTGCCGAAGCCGACGCCGAGCCCGAAGCGAAGGAAGGCCTGCCTCCCCTCGAGGAGGGCCAGAAGCTCAAGCTCAAGAAGCTCGACACCGACCAGCACTTCACCGAGCCGCCGCCGCGCTTCTCCGAGGCGAGCCTGGTGAAGGAGCTCGAGGAGAACGGCATCGGCCGGCCCTCGACCTACGCCTCGATCATCTCCACCATTGAAGCGCGCGATTACATCGAAAAGCGTGACGGCCGGCTGTGGCCGAGCGAAATCGGTTTCCTCGTCACCGATCTGCTGGTCGAGAACTTCGCCGACATCGTCAACGTGGAGTACACCGCGGCGATGGAGCACGAACTGGACGAAATCGAAGAGGGGAAGGACACCCTCCTCAACACCCTCAACCAGTTCTGGAAGAAGTTCGAGAAAGACCTCAAGCTTGCGGCCAAGAAGATGCGCTCGGTCAAGGGGGTCGAGGAGAAGACCGACGAAGTCTGCGACAAATGCGGCTCGCCCATGGTCATGAAGTGGGGCCGCTACGGCCGGTTCCTCGCCTGCTCCAACTATCCCGAATGCAAGACCACGCGCCAGCTCGCGGGCGCCGCCGAAGGCGCCCCCGAAGCCTCCGAGGAGGCGCTCTCCCAGCCCTGTCCCGAGCATGGCGAAATGCTGGTGCCGAGGAAGGGCCGGTTCGGCTTCTTCCTCGCCTGCCCCAAGTACCCCGACTGCAAAGTCACGAAGAAGCTGGTGCGCGGCGCCGAGGGCCGGCTCGAACTCGAGAAACTCAAACCCATCGAGAACGAGTTCTGCCCCGACTGCAAGAAGCCCCTCGCCTGGCGCAAGGGCCGCTTCGGCAACTTCATCGCCTGCTCGGACTACCCGACCTGCAAGTACATCAAGAAGAAAGAGGCCAAAGACATCGGCCTCCTCTGTCCGCAGTGCCACGAAGGCCAGATCGTCGAGCGGAAAGGCCGCTTCGGCAAGCCCTTCTACGGCTGTCGCAAGTATCCGACCTGCAAGTTCACGGCCTACCACCGGCCCATCGCCGAGCCCTGTCCGAAGTGCGCGAAGCCGTATCTGCTTCAGAAAGACACGAAGAAGCAGGGCTGGATCATCGGCTGTTCCGACGATGAGTGCGGCTACGAACGGCCGATGGACGGGCCGCCCGAGTGGTTCATCGCCGCCCAGGCCGCCGCGGAAGAAGCCGCCAGGCTCGCGGCCGAGAAGGCGAGTTGAGCACGCCCATAAGGGTCAAAGTGGTCGGCGGGGGTCTTGCGGGAAGCGAGGCCACGTGGCAGCTTGCGAAGCGGGGGATCGGCGTCGATCTCCATGAGATGAGGCCGGTGCTGAAGACCCCGGTTCATCACACCTCCGATTTCGCCGAGCTCGTCTGCTCGAATTCGCTGCGCGGGAACGACCTCGATCAGGCCGCGGGCATCCTCAAGGAGGAAATGCGGCGCCTCGATTCGCTGATCATCCGGATCGCCGATGAGGTCCGCGTGCCCGCGGGCAGCGCGCTCGCCGTGGATCGCGGCCTGTTTTCGCAGCGGATCACCGAGGAGATCACGAAGTTGCCCGGGGTGGTGGTGCATCGCGAGGAGATCAAGAGCCTCCCAAAGGACCCCCTCACCATCGTGGCCACGGGGCCCCTCACTTCGGACGCCCTGGCCCAGGACATCGCGAGTTTCGTGGGCGACACTCATCTGCACTTCTACGACGCGGTGAGCCCCGTGATCGAGGCCGACAGCATCGACATGACCAGGGTGTTCCGCGCCTCGCGATATCAAAAGGGCACCGACGACTACCTCAACTGCCCCATGGACCAGGCCGAGTACGACGCGTTCCTCCGGGCGCTGCTTGCGGCTGAATGCTCGGAAGTGAAGGACTTTGAAAAAGAGTTCTTCTTCGAAGGGTGCCTGCCCATCGAGGTGATCGCGAGCCGCGGGCCCGAGACCATGCGCTTCGGGCCGCTCAAGCCCGTGGGCCTGTTGAATCCCACCACCGGCAAACGCCCCTTCGCCGTGGTTCAGCTGCGCCAGGACAACCTCGCGGCCAGCCACTTTTCGATGGTGGGTTTCCAGACCCATCTCAAGTGGCCCGAACAGAAGCGGATCTTCAGGATGATCCCCGGCCTCGAGAATGCCGAGTTCATCCGCTTCGGCATGATCCACCGCAACACGTACATCAATTCTCCGAAGTCGCTCCACCCAACCTTCGAGTCCCGGGTGCGGCCGGGGCTCTTCTTCGCCGGCCAGATGAGCGGCGTCGAAGGGTACGTGGAGTCGGCGGCTTCCGGACTCCTCGCGGGAATATCCGCCGCGGCCCGGGTGCGGGGCGAGGAGCCTGAGGCCTTCCCTCTGGACACCGCCATGGGCGCTTTGGGGCGATACATCTCCGGCAGCGACCCCAACCACTATCAGCCCACCAACATCGCGTTCGGCCTGTTCCCCGATCTCGCTGAAACCATCCGCGACAAGCGCCTGCGGCGCCGGGCGCTCTCTGAGCGAGCTCTTGTGTCCCTCGGCGCGTTCGCGGAGAGGGGCTTCAGGGGAGCCAGTGCGGGGGCGCCTCTCCCGGCCTGACCATGCGGGACGAGATCGATCGCTTCCTTGCCGCACTCACGAACGAACGCAACGCCTCGCCCCACACCCTGCGCGCCTACGCGAAGGACCTGAGCCAGCTCCAGGCCTTTGCGCGCGCGCGGCTCGGCCACGAGCCTGCGGCGAAAGAGATCGACCTTTGGCTCCTCAGAGCATTCTTCGCCGATCTCCACGCTCGAAAGGCCTCGCCCACCACCGCCGGACGAAAGCTCGCGACCTTCCGCTCGTTCTTCCGCCACCTCTGTCGGGAAGGGACCCTCGCGAAGAACCCTGCCCGAAGCCTGGTGGCCCCCCGAAAAGACCTTCGCATCCCAACCTATCTTCAGGAGCAGGAAGCCGACGCTCTTGTTTCTACTTCCGATAAGACGAATAAGTCCGAGGTTCGGGACACTGCCATCCTCGAGCTTCTTTACTCGACCGGCATGCGCTGTTCCGAGATTGTGGGGTTGGTCCTTGACGACGTGGACTCCGTGAACAGGTCTATTCGTATTCTTGGTAAAGGAAGAAAAGAACGCTGGGTTCCGTCGGAAAACCAGCAGAAATGGCTTTATCGAGATATTTATCGATGCGAAAGGGCCATTCGGGGAGAGATCCGGTGTTTTCAGGGGCCAGGGGACGAGGACTCTCGGATCGTACGGTCAGGCGGATCGTGGCGCGGGGACTGGCGAGGGCTTCGATCAGGACAAAGGCCAGCACGCACACCCTGAGACACTCCTTCGCCACCCACCTCCTCCAAAGAGGGGGCGACCTGAGGTCCATCCAGGAGCTTCTCGGCCACTCCAGTTTGTCGACCACACAGCGATACACCCACGTCAATCCGAAATATTTGCTCGATATATACAAACAGACTCATCCAAAGGCATGAAACTGTTTGGGCGCCGAAGCGTCTCAAAATAGAAGCCAGGAATATTCCGGCTGATGCACAACAACTCACAGATGTCGGACGAGCAGCTCGTGGAGGCGTTCCAAGCGGGCCACCTGGCCGCCTACGACGAACTTGTGTCTCGCTGGCAGTCCAAGATCCGCGGGGCGGTGTGGCGCGTCCTGGGGTCGACCGAGGACGCCGCGGACATAACTCAGGAGGCCTTCCTGAGGGCCTTTCGCGGCCTCAAGGCGTTCAAGCGCGAGGCCAAGTTCTCGTCCTGGATATACCAGATCGCCCTCAATCTTTGTCGCGACTCGCTGCGTCGTAAGAAGGGAAAGAGCTATGTCAGTCTCGACGAACCCGAACCGCAGATTCCGGCCCTCGTCTCCAAGAGCCCTTCGCCGCACGAGCTCAGCGAAGGCAACCAGCTCGCCGATCGCGTTCGGGCGGCCATTCAGAAACTCTCGGAGGAACAGCGCGAGGTGATCATCCTGAAGGAATACGAGGGCCTCACCTTCGCGGAGATCGCAGAGACGCTCGGCCTTCCCACCTCCACCGTGAAGACCCGCCTTTACCGAGGGCTCGTCGAGATGAAGCAGCACCTCGCCCGCGAGGGCGTCACCGGCGCTTCGTCCATTCACGATTCCGCCGAGTCGTAAGGATCGGACATAATTTTGCGAACCACTCCAAACCAGGATCCACTCTCATGACGGTCACACTCTCCTGCGAAGCCCTGCGCGACGACCTCCTAGCACTCCTCTACGACGACGGCGATCCCGCCGAGAAGACCCGCGCCCGGGATCACCTCGCCCAGTGCCTCTCCTGCCGCGCCGAATACTCCGACCTCAAGGGCGTACGAAAGTCGTTGAGCGGCTGGAGCCTTCCCGTTGCCGCACCCGTGTTTCTCCCGCAACCGAAGGTGCGCGTCTTCCCTACCGCACTTGCCGCCGCCGCCGGCCTCATTCTGGGCATCGGCGTGGCCATGGCCGGTCGCGCTACTTTTCTCCCGGCTTCCGTATCGAGCCCGACCGGTGCCGCGGCTTCGAACGCCGCCGCGGCGCAGTTCGTCTCGTACGATCAACTCCAGGAGGCCCTCAAGTCCCAGGAGAGCCGCCATCAGGCCGAGATCTCTGAATTGCGACAGTCCCTGATCGCCGTCTCCGAGCCTTCCTCGGGAGCTCCGTCCACACAAGTGCGCACGGTTTCGAACCTCTCTCCCGAAACCATCGAGCGCCTTCTCAAGGCGAGCGAAGAGCGCCAGGCCCGTGCCCTGGAAGCGCGTCTTGCCGGCCTCCGTACGGAGAGTGATCTCCAGCGCCAGTACGACATGGCCCAGATCGCCGCCGGCCTTGCCTACATCGACTCCCGCACCGGGGCGGATGCCGCTCGCACGAGCGAGCTCATGAAGAATCTCGTCCGCGTCACCGCCAAACCACAGGACCGCTGATCGCGTCCTAACCGACCCATGCTGACCGCTCTCGCCTTCGCGCTGGTTCTCTCGCCCCAGGCCCCCGCCCCGGCGGCCGATCCGCGCACCGAC
Organism: uncultured Acidobacteriota bacterium; assembly: GCA_964646485.1. Taxonomy (GTDB): domain Bacteria; phylum Acidobacteriota; class Vicinamibacteria; order Fen-336; family JAGNNV01; genus JAGNNV01. The sequence continues at coordinate 19,262 of CAZYEA010000009.1, read as the reverse complement.
CTGCAGCGCTTCTCGGCCCGGCTGGAGCAGCGTCTTGGCGCCGCCTGCCGTCCCGCCGAGCCCATGGTCTTCATCTCAGGGTTGCCCGAGACCCGCTTCGTCTACCTCGACGGCATCGGCGCCGTCTTCCTCCTGCCCCCGCGCGCGCTTCCGAATCCGCCCGAGCCCAAGCCCGATGAGGCCCCGCCGGAGATCTCGGTCACCGGCACGCCCACGGGGCCCCAGGTGATGGTCATCCGCAAGAGGCCGAGCGACCTCACCGACCTCGAGGCGCGCATCCGTGAGACCCGCAAGGAGGCCGAGCGCATGAGGGCCCAGGCCGACGCCGCCTTCGCCGACGCCGAGCGTCAACTCATGGCCGAACTCCGTCCCGGGCTCACCGACCAGAGCGCCACCGTAACCTTCCAGAGCCCCTTTTCGTTTTTCATGGACGACGCCACGGATGACACCAGGACCCCAGGGCAGGTAGAGAAAGACGTGAAGGACGCGCTCGTCACCACCGTTCTCGAAGACGCGTCCCTACTGAAAACCCTCAAACCCGCGGACGTGGTCACGGTGTCGGTGGAGCTCGTCTCGCGGCCTCAGCCCTGGGTGCGCGCCAAGCCCGCCCGCACTTTGATCGTACGGGCTCAGAAGGCCGATCTCGACGCCTTCACCGCGGGGAAGCTGAGCAAGGACGACCTGCTCAAGCGCGTGCAGACGAAGGCCTACTAGCCTTCGCTCCGTCTCGAGCGGAGCAGCGCCACCAGAGTGATGAGGCCGATCGAACCGTCCGTCGCGGCGAAGAGCAGGAACGACGACGGGGATCCCCGCAGGAAATGGTCACCGATGAAGAGGGCGGCGCCTACGATCTTGACGAAAGCCCCTCCTACCCACAAATAGCCCCGCCGCGCCTCGGCATTCTGCGCGCACCAGAAGTAGCCGAGAGCGAGAGTCAGGGTGAACAAGCCGTTGAGTTGCGCGTTGATCACGGGCACGGGTGCGGGCGCGCCGAAAAGCCGCGCGGTCAGCTCGGGCAGGAACAGCATGGGCACGGACAAGGCCAGGTCGTAGATCCCGCCCACCACGGCGAGCGCTCTGAGGGAGGGAAAACCCATCGCGTCCCTATACTATCCGCCCCCCATGCGCCGTCGACCCATCCGGGCCCTGCCCATTCTTCTCGCCATGGCCCTGGCCCTGCAGGCCGCGTGCGGGAAACGCGCGGACCCGCTGGCCCCGTACGTGAAGACCCCGCAGCCGCCCACAGGCCTCGAGGTCGCCCAGATTGGTGAAGAGGTGGAGATCCGCATCATCGCTCCCAGAGCAACCACCGAGAACCGGCCGCTGCCAGTCTTCGAGCTCGAGTGGCTCCAAGGTCCACCCACCGGCGACTTCGCCAAAGGTGCTATCCCCCTAGTGCGCGAGGATGTGGCGCCAGGGGAGGCGCGGGTAAAGCGCTTTCCCAGGCCTGCTGGCGACGTCCGCTTCACCGCCCGCGCGATCAACGGCAAGGCGCGATCTGCCCAGGCCCCACTTCTTCTCTACAAGCCCGCGCCAATACCCCTCGCCCCCACCGCCCTCCAGCTGACCAATACCCCGACCGGCGTCGAGCTTCGATGGACGAATCCCCAAGGAGCCGAGCCCTGGCCGACACCCCCGCCGTCACCCTCCCCAACCGCGTCGCCAACGCCCGCGCGTTCGCCTACGCCCCTCCCGCCGCCCACCGCCATGCCGGTTCCCCAAGACGCCAAGGACAAAGCCCCCACGGCCACGCCGGCGGCTGGATCGAAGCCGGGAGCCTCGCCCTCACCTTCGCCCACCCCCTCGCCGACGCCTCCGACCGGCATAAGAATCTTCCGCACCGACGGCTCACCGCGCCTGGCCCGCGAGCCTCTTCAGGCCTCGACCTGGCTCGACTCCTCGCCCAAGCCGGGGGAGAAGCCCTGCTACGCCCTGCGCTACGCGACTTCCTTCAAGCCGCTGGTCGAGAGCGTCCAGACCGAGCCTGCCTGCGTCGAGGTCAAGGACATCGTTCCGCCCGAGCCGCCCGGCCGCCTGGTGGCGGACCTCGGCACCACCTTCGTTGAACTTTCGTGGACCGCCTCCCCCTCAACCGACGTCGCCTTCTATCGGATCTACCGCGCGTTCGAAGGCGCCCCGCGCACCCTCGCCATCGAGACTCAGGGTCTCGTGCTCCGGATGCGCGACCCCAACCTCGCTCCTGGCTCCCGCCTCTACGACGTGGTGGCCGTCGACAAGGGCGGCAACGAGAGCGCGCCCACCGCACTCTTGAGGCTCATCGTTCCCTGACCGCGGGCGATATCATCCCCTCGAACGAACGCCATGCCCCTGTATGAATATCGCTGCGGTCATTGTGAAAAGCCCTTCGAGAAGTACGCCCGAACCTTCCAGGAAGAGCCCGAGTGTCCCCGCTGTGGTGCGAAGGACGTGACCCGTCTCCTTTCCACTTTCGCGGTGTCGACCTCGGGCCCGGCCGCCGCCTCGCCCGAGTCCTCCATGGGAGGCTGTGGCGTCGGCCCGCCCTGTGGCGCCGCGCACTGCGGCCGGCTTCCGAACTAGCAGAGTGCAGATGTGACCGATCGACTCAAAGTCCTGAGGGACAAGGTCCGCCGTGCCGAAGAGGGAGGGGGACTCGAACGTCGAGAGCGCCAGCATCGCGAAGGCCGTCTGACCGCGCGCGAGCGCGTCGAAATCCTCCTCGACGAAGGGTCCCTCGAAGAGCTCGACAAGCTCGTCGAGCACCGCTGCACCGACTTCGGCATGGCCGAGCAGAAGATCCCTGGCGACGGTGTCATCTCCGGCTTCGGACGCATCGACGGCCGTCTCGTCTTCGTCTTCGCCCAGGACTTCACCGTCTTTGGCGGCAGCCTTTCCGAGACCAATGCGCTCAAGATCTGCAAGGTCATGGATCTCGCCATGAAGATGGGCGCCCCCGTGATCGGCCTCAACGATTCGGGCGGCGCGCGCATTCAGGAAGGTGTGGCCTCTCTCGGCGGCTACGCCGACATCTTCCTGAGGAACACCCTCGCCTCCGGGGTGATTCCGCAGATCTCCGCCATCCTCGGTCCTTGCGCGGGGGGAGCCGTCTATTCACCCGCGATTACCGACTTCAACCTGATGGTGAAGGACACGTCGTACATGTTCGTCACCGGGCCCGACGTCATCAAGACCGTGACTCATGAAGAGGTGACCAAGGAAGACCTCGGCGGGGCCATGACTCACAACGCGCGCTCCGGTGTCGCCCACTTCGCGACCGAGGACGATCGCGCGTGCCTCCTGCTCATCCGCGAGCTGATGTCGTACCTGCCGTCGAACAATCTCGAAGAGCCGCCGGTGCACCCGACCACGGACCCGAGCGATCGCGAAGACCCGAGCCTCGACTCCCTGATCCCCGAGGATCCGAGCAAGCCTTACGACATGAAGAAGCTCATCGCCGCGGTGGTGGACGAGGGCCGCTTCCTCGAGGTCCACGAGCATTACGCCGCGAACATCGTGGTGGGCTTCGCGCGCTTCGCCGGGAAGAGTGTCGGAATCGTGGCCAATCAACCCGCGGTTCTCGCCGGATGTCTCGACATCGACGCCTCCGTGAAAGCCGCGCGCTTCGTGCGCTTCTGCGATGCCTTCAACATCCCCCTCGTCACTTTCGAGGACGTGCCCGGCTTCCTTCCCGGCACCTCGCAGGAATACGGCGGCATCATCCGCCACGGGGCCAAGCTCCTCTACGCCTACGCGGAAGCGACCGTGCCCAAGATCACGGTGATCACCCGAAAGGCCTACGGCGGTGCTTATTGCGTGATGTCGTCGAAGCACATCCGCACCGACTTGAACCTCGCCTATCCCATGGCGGAGATCGCGGTCATGGGTCCCGAGGGTGCGGTGAACGTCCTGTATCGGCGCGAGCTTGCGGCCGCCGAAGATGCGGTGGCCATGCGTCTCGCCAAAGTCCAGGAGTTCAAGGACAAGTTCGCCAATCCCTACGTCGCCGCCGATCGTGGCTTCATCGACGACGTGATCGAGCCGCGCCACACCCGGCGCCGGATCATCGCCGGCCTCGAAATGACGCGGACGAAGCGCGACAAGAACCCGCCCAAGAAGCACGGCAACATCCCGCTCTAGCCGAAGTGACCGTTCTCCTTCGGTGCCCGGTTCGCGGCTGTGTCGAGAACCTGAATCGTGGGGAATCGGGCTGGACGTGCGCCCGCCGGCATTCCTTCGACCAGCACCGCTTCGGCTTTCTGAACCTCCTTCAGCCCCAGGACCGGCGGTCGAAGACCCCGGGGGATTCGCTCGAGGCGGCGAGGGCGCGGCGACAGCTTGCGCGCGTCGGCTACGCCCTCGAGGTCTATGGGGCGCTCAGCCACGCGGTCACGGCTAGGGCCCGGGGGAAGGCGGCGGCACTTCTGGATGTGGGCTGCGGCGAAGGCGCCTTTCTTCGCTACCTGGACGGAGTTCCGGCTCTGGAGCTCCATGGCGTCGACATATCCGCCCCTGCGATCGAACTCGCGGCCCGGGCCTCGCCTCGCGACTTCTTCGTGGTGGCCAATGCGGATCGCTTCCTGCCTTACGCTGACCAGTCGTTCGACTTTGTCACCTCGATCGACGCGCGCTTGAACGCGGCGGAGATCGATCGGGTCCTCAAGAAGAACGGACTCGTCCTCGTCGCGGTGCCGGGGCCGGCCGACCTCGTCGAACTGCGCGAGAAGGTTCAGGGCGGGATAGTGGAGAAGTCCCGGGCCCCGCGCGTGGAGGAAGAACTCGGAAAGTCCTTCAGGCTCCTGGCTCGGTCGTGGGCGACGGATCGCAGGACCTTCGATCCGCCAGCCCTTCGCGACCTCCTGACCGCAACGTACCGCGGCTTCCGGAAGAGCGAACGCGAAGCCGTGGCGGCACTCGACTCAATGACCGTGACGCACTCTCACGAGATCCTCACCTTCGAAAAGAGGTAGTTGGACCGCTCGTCACCGCGATACCTCCCGCCGCCCCAGGCGTGCGCCGGCGTCCGCACCGAAGTCACTCCTCGCGCAGCGCGACCATCGGATCGACGCGGAGCGCGTGTCTTGCCGGAATCAATGCGGCCGCCAGCGCAACCAGCGCGACCGCGAACCCTGCCAGTGCGAAGCTCGCCGGGTCGAAGGGCAAGACACCGAACAGGAGCGACCGCAGGGTCCCAACGCTCACCGCCGCCACCGCGCAGCCGGCCGCCGCGCCAAGGGCCACGGGCGCCAGGCCATCGCGCAGCACCAGGCGGACGACATCCTTGGAGCGAGCGCCCAGAGCAATCCGCACCCCGATCTCGCGAGTCCGGTTCGCAACCAGGAAGGCGACGATGCTGTAGATGCCGACACCTGAAAGCCCCAACGCGATCAGCGCGAAGCTCGCCACGAGCAAAAGCGTGAACTGCGGCTTCGAGAGAGCACCGGTCACGACGTCGTCGAGGGGGCGAATCTGGGACACCATCATCTGCGGATCCAGCTCGTGCAGCCGGTCTTTCAGCAAGGATGCGACTCCTGCCAGCTCTGCCGTCGTGGACACCGCGACTGACAACCGGAATCCGGGCATCTCGCCGAAAGGCACGTAGATCAGCGGGGTTGGTGGGGTCCCGATACCGTGCTCCCGCACGTCGCGCACTACGCCCACAATCGTTGAAGCGCGCACGAAAGTGTGCGCTGAAACGACCAGAGAGGCGCCAAGGGGATCGCGCTCCTGGAAGTATCGGCGCGCGAAGGCATCGTTGACCATGACAACTCCGGTCGGACGTTGGCTCCCTTCGGCGGACGGCTTCGTGAGTTGTTCCTCGGTCAGCCGATCCGTGCTCATGAATCCGCGGCCACGAATCACCGGAGTCTTCATCGCATCCAGGTAGCCGGGCGTCACCACCCGAATATCGACGGCCCGGGCCTGAGAATCGGGAAGACGGGTATCGCCCAGCCAGAAGGTATCTTCATCGCCATTCCCGGTCAGAGGAAGTCCGGTCACGCCACCCACGGCGCCGACGCCCGGAAGAGTCGCCAGCGCGGAAATGACCGAGTCGTAGTGCTGCGCGAGCTGAAACCAAGGCCGTCGATTGGTAACGAAAAAGCGCCCGGTGGTCAGGCGCATCTCTGCGGTCAGTACGTGTCTTCTTTCGAAGCCGAGATCAACACCACGCAACGCCACAAAACTGCGAAGCAGGAGCATGCACCCGACCAGAAGGGCGAGGGTGAGCGCCACTTCTCCCCCGATCAGCCAGCCCCGCATCCGCCGTGCCGACGCAGGTGCCTGACCGCGCCCCCCGGTCTTCAACGTCTCATGAATATCGAGTCGGCGCGCCTGCAGGACGGGCGGAAGCGCGGTGAGAAACGCGCTAACCAGGGCGACTATCACCGCGAACACCATCACAGGAAAGCCGAACGTCACTCCGTCCACCCGTGGAAGGTCGGCGGGCGCCGCCGCCATCAGCAGGCGAACCATGGCGAAAGCGAGCAGGCCGCCCAGAGCAGTGCCCGCTGCCGCGAGCAGCAGGCCGTCGGAAAAACTCTGCCGCAGCACCCGCGTCCAGCGCGCGCCGAGGGCAAGACGCACCGCGACCTCATGCCGCCTGGAAGTGGCGCGGGCGAGAAGCAGGCTCGCGACGTTGGCGCAGGCGATCAGCAGCACACAGCCCACGACGGCCAGCACGATGAGCAGAGGCGTCCGAACGCCTTCAACAAGGGTGCGGTCGAGGCGCTCGATCTGCACTCCGAAACCGGCCGTCGATTCGGGATGCTCCGCGGCAATCTGTTTCTGAACCGCGCTGAGGTCCGCGCGCGCCGCCTCCAATGAGACCCCGCGACGAACCCGACCGATGGCTTCGTAGTAGCGGGTCGCAAAATCACGAGGTCCGACGGCACGGATCCGCACATCTGATCCCCACACCTCGACACCCGCCGGAAACGCGAAACCCTGAGGCATCACCCCGACGATCGTCGAGGGCAAATAGCCTTCTGCGAGCCAGGTCTGACCGACGACGTCGGCCCTGCCTCCAAATCGACGTTGCCAGATGGAATAGCCGATGACGACTTCGCGCTCCTCCCCCTCGGGTCGAAACGTGCGACCCAATATCGGAGCCACGCCAAGTGTCTGAAACAGGCTTGACGAAACCCGAGCGCCTCGCACCGCTTCCACCTCTCCCTTCACGGTGGCGACCCAATCCCGCGCCATGTACAGAGCGACGCCTTCGAGCGTGCGGGTGCGCGCTCGCCACTCGACGAAGCTCCCCGGTGACACGTCGGCGCGCTCGATCCCCTGGGTGGGGTTCGTCTCCCAGATTCGAACCAGACGATCCGGCTCGGCGTAGGGCAGGGGGTGGAGCAGCACGGCCTCGACGACGGAGAAAACCGCGGCGTTGGCGCCGATGCCGAGGGTGAGGGTCAGGACGGCACTAAGTGTGAAGAACGGCGAGCGCGATAGGGATCGTACCGAACAGCCAAAGTCGCTCAGCAACAGTGGACCTCCGCCAGCGAGCCTAGATCACTTCAAAGACGCCGCCGTGGACCGCGGCCAGCGCTGGTCTGACGCGCGGGAGGCCAGACCTCACCGCAGCGCGGCTTCGAGTGCGGTTGCGGCGTCCGTCTTGCTGTCGCGGTATTTCACGATAACCGCCGTCGCGAGCTGAAGCCCCCGGGCTTCGGCGAAGACGCCCTTCGCCGGCCGCGAGCCGGGCACGACCACGGCATCCTCCGGCACCTCTCGCACCCATTCGCGTTCGCGCACGAGATCGTGGATCACCGTGGACGCGGTGAGCAGGACGCCGCTTGCCAGAACGGCACGCCGCCGCACCCGCACGCCCTCGAACACACCGACGAGGCCGCCCACGAAAGCGTCGTCTTCGACGATCACGGGCAAGGCCCCCGCGGGTTCGAGCACGCCACCGATCTGGGCCGCGGCGGAGAGATGAACCCGCTTGCCGATCTGCGCGCACGAACCGACGAGCGCATGGGAGTCCACCATGGCGCCCTCATCGACGTAAGCGCCCATGTTGATGAAGGCGGGCGGCATGATGGTGACGCCCTTGGCGACGAACGAACCGCGCCGAACGCTCGAGCCGCCGGGAACCATGCGAACCGCGGTTTCGAGCGAGAGGACGCGAGGCGGGAAGGCGGTCTTGTCTATGAAGGGAAAGCCGGGCCCGGGCAACTCCACCATCCTGGTGGCGCGAAAGCCCGCCAGAATCCCCTGCTTGACCCAGGAATTGACGCGCCAACCCTGGGCGCCGTCCGGCTCCGCCGAACGCAGCTGACCGGACTCGAGCCCGGCGAGCAGCGCTTCATGCGCTTCCGCCCAAAGCGGATCCGCGGCCGCATCCGCGGGTGATCGTTCGTAGAAGGCGCGAAGCTGGTCGAGATTCACGGCGTTGCCCTAGTACTTGATACCGGCGTGGGCGAGAGCTTCCTTGAGACGCGCGCGGGTGGTGTCGGCCGCGGGTACCAGGGGCAGGCGGACGAAATCGCCGCCGAGGCCCATCATCTGAAGGCCTGCTTTGAGCGGAATGGGATTGCTCTCGACGAACAGGGCGTCGATCAGGGGCAACAGGAGATTGTTGAGCCGGACCGCTTCGTCGCGCCGGCCCGCCCGCGCCGCGTCCACGAGCTGCTTCGTTTCCTTCGGAACCATGTTGCCGAGAACGGAGACGAGCCCGGAAGCGCCCACCGCGATCGAGGCGAGAGCGAGATTATCGTCGCCGGAGAGCAGCGTTTTGCCCGCGGGAAGCGTGCGGGAGATTTCGCTGATCTGCGCGACATTCCCGCTCGATTCCTTTACCGCGACAACCTGAGGGTTCTGCCACAGAAGCGAAAGAGCCGCGGGGGTGAGATTGAGGCCGGTGCGTCCGGGGACGTTGTAGACGATGAAGGGAAGTCCGGGAGCCGCGTCTGCGGTGGCCTTGAAGTGGGCGACGAGCCCCTGCGGTGTGGGCTTGTTGTAGAAAGGGGTCACGATCAGGGCGCCGTGCACGCCGAGCTCCTGCGCGCGCTTCGTCCAGGCCACCGTCTGTCGGGTGGAGTTGTGGCCGGTGCCGGCCACCACCTTCTTGCCGCGTGCTTCCTCGAGGGTGGCCATGATCAGGGGATCCCGCTCGTTCTCGGCAATCGTCGCGGCCTCGCCGGTTGAACCGAGCACCACGAGGACATCGGTCCCGCCCTCGGCCACGTGCCTGACCAGGGCGCGGAACGCCTTCATGTCGATCTCGCCCGAGGGAGTGAACGGCGTGGCCAGAGCCACCGCGAGTCCGGAAAAGTCGGCATTCGATGTCGTCACGGTCTGACCTCTTTGAAAAGCGGATCGAGTGTTTCTTCGGAGAACTGGTCCATGGTGAAGACGCCCTTGCGGCCGCGGATCCATTCGGAAACGCCCAGCGCTCCGTCCGCGTAGGCCATGGGGGAGCGTGAAGCGTGGTGCAGCTCCAGGGTCTCGGCGGGGGCGTCGATGCCCACGATGTGGCTCGAATACGTATGGCCGGCGCGGATCGACGACACGCTCAACTGATGCTCCTTGAGGTCGCCCGGACCCTGCAGCGTCCACTCGGTCTTGCGCGGACAGCCCTTCATGATCACCTTCGCGAGGAGTTTCGCGGTTCCCGATGGCGCATCCTTCTTGCGGGCATGATGATGCTCGACGATGTAGGGATCGCGCCCTCGATCGAGAGCGGCGAAGCGGGCCATCACCAGGGAAAGCCGCGCGTAGAGGGCGATCGAAAGCGAAAAATTAGGAGCCACCACCACGCCGATACGCTGGCCCACGCGTTCTTTGAGGTCGGGAATCGTCCAGCCGGTGGTGCCGAGGACGAGGTCGGTGGCGTTTTGAAGCGCCCACTGAAGATGCGCCTCGGCCGCTTCGCCCATCGAGGCGTCGATCGCGACATCCACGGCTGAAGGCGGCGCCTGATCGCGGCCCACCTGCCAGGCGATCCTCTCGCCGCCGAGGGTGGCGATGGCACTTCCGAGACGCCCCCGTCCGAAGAGGCCAATCCTCATGTCGAGGCTCCATTCCCGAAGAGCGCCTTGTGCAGCAGACGAACCGCCGCCGCTTCGTCTCTCTGCTCCACCACCAGGCTGAGGTTGATCTCATTGCTGCCCATCGAAATCATCTCCACATTGATGGATGCGATCGCGCCGAACACCCGGGCCGCAAGTCCGGGGGTGTGCTTCAGTCGCTCGCCCACCAGCGCCACCAGGGCTCGATCTGCGGCCACACTCACGTGAGCGAAGGAACCAAGCTCCTTCTTGATCGCCTCGATCGGCGCGTTGGCTTCGACCGTGAGCGAGACGCTGACTTCGGCGGTCGCCACCACATCGACGGAAACCCCGAGGCGGCCGAACACCTCGAAGATCCGCCCGAGGAAGCCGCTTTGCGCGAGCATGCGCGTGCTCTCGATGGTGATCACCTGGATCGGGCTGCGGCTCGCGATCGCGGTGGCGGGGCGCGGCGAACCCGTGCCGCCTTTCGCGGTGATGGTGCTGAACTTCCCCTCCGGCCGCATGGTGTGGCGCACGGTGACGGGGATATCGGCGTCGACCGCGGGCTGAATGGTCGCGGGGTGGAGAACCTTCGCCCCGAAGGCGGCGAGTTCTGCGGCCTCACGGAAACTGAGTTCGAGGATGGGCGTCGCCTCGGAGACCATTCTCGGATCGGCGGTGAGCACTCCCTCGACATCGGTCCAGATCTGGACTTCCTCCGCTCGAACCGCGGCGCCTATGAGCGAGGCGGAGTAATCGCTGCCTCCGCGGCCCAGGGTGGTGGTGATGCCGTCTTTCGTGGCGCCGATGTAGCCCTGGGTGACCACGATTCGGCCGGGCCCCATCAGAGGGGCAAGCTCGGTCCGGGCGAGGGCGGCGATATCGGTCGTCTGCGGTTCCGCTTCTCCGAAACGCGCGTCCGTGCGCATGACCCGGCGCACATCGAGCCAGGCCGTGGGCACTCCCTCTGAGTGGAGAAACGCGGCCACCACCTGTGAACTGAGCAATTCGCCAAAGGCCACGATGGCGTCGCGGGAGCGCGGCGAGAGTTCGCGAAGCAGGGACACGCCGCGAAGGAGCATGTCGATCTGCATCGACAGCGCGGAGATGAATTGCTGAAGGTCGATGGGCGGCTCGCCGCCTTTCCAGAGTTCGGCGCAGGTCTCAAGGTGCCGCCGGACGATCTCGCGGAGGGCGTTCAGCGCCGCCTCGGTTTCGCCTCGTTCCGCGGTCTGGGCCGCGGCGAAGAGGGCATCGGTGGTCTTGCCCATGGCCGAGAGGACCACCACGGGTGAGCGGGGAAGGGCGCTTTTCGCTATCTCGGCCACGCGACGGACCCGCGCCGCATCCGCGACGCTGCTGCCTCCGAATTTCAGGACGAGGCTCATGGCAGATACTGAAGAGCGTGCGCGAGCTCGGCGTTCAGAACCGAGGCGCCCGCGGCGCCGCGCTCCGCGTTGTGGCCCACGAGGTGGAACTTGATGCCGAGAAGCGCGCACGGCCGCACGCGACCGACGTGAACGCTCATGCCGAAGTCCTTGTCCACGTCGAGCCGAACCTGCGGGCGGTCCGGTGCGCCGTGAACGCGGATCGGCAGGGGCGGGGCCGAGTGGAGCTTCGCCACCCTCGAATCGCCGCGCCAGGCGGTGAAGACCTCGAGCACCTGAGCGACCGAAGGATTCCCGCGCAGGGTGACACTCACCGACTCGGAGTGTCCGTCGAGGACGGGGACGCGGTTGCAGATCGCGGACATCCTGAAGTCGGCGGGGGTGACCGAAGTTCCGGTGAAGCGGCCGAGCATCTTCGGCGCCTCTTCCTCGACCTTCTGCTCTTCGCTCTTGATGAAGGGAATGACGTTGCCGAGGATGTCGAGGCTCGGCACTCCCGGATATCCCGCACCACTCACCGCTTGCATCGAGGTCATGAAGACCTTCTCGATCCCGAAGGCCTGCTGGAGGGGCGCCAGCCCCATCACGAGCACGGTGGCGGTGCAGTTGGGATTGCACACGATGCCGCCCTTCCAGCCGCGCGCGCGCCGCTGAGCCGCGAGAAGCCCCAGGTGGTCGGCATTCACCTCGGGCACCAGCAAGGGCACGTCCTCGGCCATGCGGAAGGCGGAGGCGTTGGAGAACACCATCGATCCGGAAGCCGCGTAGAGCGGTTCGATTTCCTTTGCGGGCGCCGCGTCGAGGGCGCTGAACACCACGGGTGCCGGGGCTTCATCGGGATGCGCGGCCACGAGCACCTGCTTCGAAAGCCCGGCGTAGGCCTCGCCGTCGAGCCTCCAGGCACACGCGTTCTCGTAGGACTTGCCGGTTGAGCGGTCGGAGGCGGTGAGATGCCGGATCTCGAACAGAGGATGATCCTTGAGCCGGCGCACAAAACGCTGGCCCACGACGCCGGTGGCGCCCAGGATGGTGACGGGAATGCGACTCATGCTGGTTGTTTCTCTCTCCGTTGAACTCCGCTCTCAGGAGTCCATCGTCGAAACAACGGTGGACCACTGAAAGTCCACTCCCTTCACCGCGAAAGCTCCACGGCGACCGTTGTCTCTCAGGCACTCCACGGTCTTTTTTGCAAAGACCGCAGCAGCCGCGGGGTCTTCTCCCCTGCGTCCAAGGATCACGCTGCTCGCGGCGTCATCCCTTCGGCGGTCCTCCCCTTTCGCTCTCCTTCCACCGACCACGGCGTCGTCCGAAGAGGTACTGATGGGGACCGCTCCTCCATCAAGGCGACGCGGAGGATGTCACAACGACGCGCACGGACGCAAACAGAAACTCGAGGCTTCGGCCGCGAACCACTAGAATCGCCGTCCCGGTGCCGAGCCCAAGAAAGTTCAAGAAGATCCTGATCGCCAATCGCGGCGAGATCGCGGTGCGGGTGATGCGTTCGTGCCGGGAACTCGGCATCTCCACGGTCGCGGTCTATTCGGAAGTCGATCGCGCGGCCTTGCATGTCCGCTATGCCGACGAGGCGTACCCGATCGGCCCCGCGCCTTCGCGCGAGTCGTACCTCAAGATGGAGACCATCATCGAGGTCGCGAAGCGCTCGGGCGCCGAGGCCATTCACCCCGGCTACGGGTTCCTCTCCGAGAACGCCGCCTTCGCGAAGGCCTGCAAGGACGCGGGCATCGTTTTCATCGGCCCGCCCGCAGAAGCGATCACCGCCATGGGCGAGAAGACATCGGCCCGGCGCGTGGCCGTGGCCGCGGGCGTCCCCGTGGTGCCGGGGGCGCTCCATCCTCTGGTCGACACCACGGCGATCCTGGAGGAGGCTAGGCGCATCGGATTCCCGCTCATGCTGAAGGCGGCGGCGGGCGGCGGCGGCAAGGGATTGCGTCTCGTGCACAAGGCCGAGGATCTCGAGGCCTCGGTCCTGCGCGCCCGCAGCGAGGCGAAGAGCGCTTTCAATGACGACAGCCTCTACATCGAACGCGCCATCCTCAAGCCGCGACACATCGAGATCCAGGTTCTCGCCGACACCCATGGCCACGCGGTCCACCTCTTCGAACGCGAGTGCTCGATCCAGCGCCGTCACCAGAAGATCATCGAAGAGAGTCCCTCGCCCTACGTGACCCCCGGGCTGCGTGAGCGCATGGGTGCTCTCGCGGTCGCTCTGGTGAAGAAGGTCGGCTACGTGAACGCGGGCACCCTCGAATTCCTCGTCGATGAAAACCGCGAGCCCTACTTCCTGGAGATGAACACGCGGCTGCAGGTCGAGCACCCCATCACGGAGATGGTGACCGGGATCGACCTGGTCAAGATGCAGATCCACATCGCCGAAGGGGGCGTCCTCCCTTTCGCCCAGAAGGACCTCGCCCAGCGTGGCCACGCCATCGAATGTCGTGTGTGCGCCGAAGACCCCGACGCGAACTTCATTCCGAATCCGGGGAAGATCGAGACCCTCCGCGTCCCCGGCGGCCCCGGGGTGCGCGACGATTCCGGCGTCTACGAAGGCGTCGAGGTGCCGATGTTCTACGACCCGCTGATCTCGAAGCTCGTGGTTCACGCGGACACCCGGGAGGCGGCGATCGGGCGGATGCTGCGCGCGGTGTCCGAGTACAAGATCACCGGGATCAAGACCACGCTGCCGTTCTTCGATCGGGCCCTGCGCCATCCGAAGTTCATCGAGGGCGATTACGACACCGGCTTCATCGCACGGCTGCAGGCCGAGAAGGACGAGCGAGTGCGGGACACCGAAATGGCCATGGCCGTGGCCGCGGTCGCCACCTACCGCGCCCGACGCCGGTCCAAGGTCGAAACGAACGGCGCCGGGTCCAAAGGGTCGCTCTGGTGGCGGCTTGGGAATCGCGAATCGGTGTCACGCCTGTGATGACGCCTTCTCGGGGAGTCCGCCGTGTTCTTTGAGGCCACCACCCGCGACAAGACCGCCCGGGTCGAGGTGCGCGAGTTCCAGGGCCGGTATCAGGTGATGGTCGGCGACCGGACCCTTGAACTCGACTGGGTCCGAACCGGCGAACAGGAAGCCTCGATCCTGGTGGATGGCGTCTCTCACAACATCACCCTGGACAAGACGCCCGAGGGCTTCGGCGTCCTGATCCGCGGCGATCGATTCGATGTCGACCTCAAGGATGCGGTGAAGGGCGTGGCTCTGGGGAAGGTCGCCCACAGCGGCCCGCTCAAACTCACCGCCCCCATGCCCGGCAAGATCGTGAAGATTCTGGTGGCCCCGGGCGAAACCGTCGAGGCCGGCCGCGGCGTTCTGGTGATGGAAGCCATGAAGATGGAAAACGAGCTCAAGGCCGCGCGGGCGGGCACGGTTCAGGAGATCAAGGTCAAGGAAGGCCAGGCCGTCGAGATGGGCGCCCTCCTCCTCGTCCTGGGCTGATCCCTCCTGAGGGGGAATGGCGTGCAAAGGGGTTCCTTTGCGAACATCTAGGCCTTGATACGCAGGATCGCCCGTTTCAGCCGGATCAGTCTCGCCGCGCTTGCCATCGTTTCGCTCGTGGTCGCGACCGTGGTGGCGCTGTACGGCGAAGGCGTGCTCCGGGGAGAGGCGGAGAAGCGGCTCTCTGCGGCCCTCCACCGTAACGTCAAGGTGGGGGCACTCTCCGTGAATCTGGCCGGACGCGCGGTCGAGTTACGGGACGTCCTCATCCCCGGCCTTCCCGGCTCGAAGCGACCCTCCCTGGAGGCGCCCCGCATCCGTATCGCCCTCTCCTTCCGGTCGCTCTTCACCTCGAAGGTCCTTTTGCGGGGCCTCGAACTGGACGCGCCGCAGATCTCCGTGCAGGTCTTTCCGGACGGGACCACCGACGTGCCCACCATGGAACCCCAGGCGGGTCGCTCCTCGCGCGAGGTCTCGATCGGCAAGCTCACGATCAAGGAAGGCCATCTCCTCCTGAACGAGCAGCGGATCCCCCTCGAGATTGCCTGGGCCAACTTCGCGGCCACTCTCACCTCCGACCCGAAGAACCAGTTCCGGGGCGACCTCTCCGCGGGGCCCGGCCTCATGCACTTTGGCGACCTGCCTGTGCAGAACGTTCGCTTCGAAGTTGGCGTGGGCTTTGCCCAATCGATCCTCTCTATTGAGCGCGGTACCTTCACTGCCGGGGAGACGCGACTGTCAGTCGAGGGACAGATCGACCTTCACCAGAAGCCGAAGGGCGAGATTCGCCTGAGCGGTCCCTTCGATCTCGAGGCCTTCGACCAGAAGATGGCCGCTACGGGGCTCGGCCTCAAGGGCATCGCTCAGACGAAAGGTGTCGTGACCATCGAAGGCGACACCAAGTCCCTGGCGGCGACGCTTCGCGGCCAGCGCGGAGCCTATGACTCCATTCCCATCGACACCTTCGCGACGAGTCTCACCTGGGATGGAACGGATGTGACCCTGAAGGACCTGGCGCTCGAGGCCCTGGGCGGCAAGGCTGTCCTGGACATCAAGATCCCGCGCCGGGACCCGGTGAAGGTGTCGGGCGCCCTCGAGAACCTGCGCGCCGAGCCGCTGCTGCACTGGCTCTTCGACTATGGCAGCGCCAGCCTGGGGGCGCGGGTCTCCGGGCCCATAGATCTTTCCTTTCCTCACGGCGCCGCGAACCGGTTGAGCGGCGACGGTGATCTTCAATTCTCGGCCGACCCCGCGGCCGGCGACCCGTTCTCGGGCCGCTTTCCGTTCAAGGCCGGAAACGGCGTGATCCGACTGGTCGCGGTTCGACTCGAAGGTCCGCGAACCACGATTCACCTCGACGGCGCGATCCAGCCGGACAAGCGCCTCGCCCTCGATGTGCGGCTGCTCAGCGACGATCTCGCCATCACCGATGGGCTCGGCGTCCGCCTCCGCGCTGCGTTTGGAGCCACGGGCGCCGAGATTCTCGGGGCCACCGGCAATGGCAGTTTCCAGGGGCGGGTCACCGGTACCATGAATGAGCCCGTCTTCACCGGCCGGTTCCTCGGGACGAGTGTCGCCTATCTCGGCGTTTCGTGGGGCGCCATCGACTGGTCGGGAAGCGCCTCGACCCTCGACCTCCGCAGCGACCGGCTGGTGGCGGTGCGGGGCGGATCGAGGGTCGAGATGAGCGGAACTCAGCGCCTCGGGGCCACCGGAGTCGATGACGCCATGGACCTGAACGTGACTCTCAAGGACTGGCGGGCCCAGGACCTTCTGCACCTGGTCGAGTCGGACATCGACGTCGACACGTCCGTGTCGGGGACGTTGCGCTTGCTTGGGACGCGCGCCAAGCCCCTCGGTGAAGCCTCCCTGTCGAGCGCTTCAGGGAAGCTGTCTGCGACTCCCTTCGGGAAGGCGAGCCTGAAGCTCCGTTTCGAGGGAGAGGATCTGCGGGTGGAGAGCCTCAAGGCCGCGGTCGCCGGCGGCGATGTCTCGGCCACCGGAGTCCTCGCCAGGGAGGGCGGCCTCCCCGCCTTCAACGGCGACGTCGATCTTCGGGAAGTGGAGATCTCGGATCTCGGCCTCGAAAGCGGGGACACGCCGATGGTGGGCGGCCACCTCACGGGAAAGGCCCGCTTCTCCGGTCCCCTCGAGAAACCTCATGTGACCGCTCATCTCGAATCGAACCGCGTCTTCTACGGCGATGAAGGCATTGGCGCCCTGGCTCTTGATATCGAGGGCAAGGGCGACGGCATCCTGAAGGTCAGCGGCCAGTCGGACTCACCGCGATTCCGCGCCGAGGTCACGGGCACCGTCGAGGCCAAAGCGCCCTACCAGAGCCGACTCGAGGTGCGACTCACGAACGCCCGGGTCGACCCTGTCCTGCGCGCTCTGGGCTCGCGCTTCGAGAACGCGGTGATGATCACGGCGTCGGCGAACGCCCGGGTCCAGGGCCCCCTCGGCGAACCGACCTCGATAACCGCGCAGGTGCGCGAGGGTCGGTTACGCATCGCGGTTCCTGAATATGCGATCGAGGCGGCGCCCGGTGCGGTCATCGACATCGAGAACGGCGAGGCCCGCATCGCCGGACTGACCCTCACGGGCGAAGGAACTTCGGTGAATATCTCGGGCAAACTCGCGCTCGCTCCCGAGGACACCCACGATCTCACCGTGATGGGCCGCGCCGACATGCGCGTCTTTTCCGGCTTCCTCAAGGAGTGGCGGCTCCGGGGGTCGGCCACCCTGAGGAGCCAGATCAGCGGCAGGCCCAAGGCTATAAGGGTCACCGGCGGTCTCGATGTCGAGGATGGCGCCATTCGCCTCCGTGCTTTTCCCCAGGGGCTCGACGATCTCAACGGCCGCATCGTCTTCAATGAGACCCAGGCGAGGCTCGCGGGTCTGGAGGGACGATACGGCGGCGGCCGGGTCTCGGTTTCCGGGCAGATGAGCTTCGGCCTTTCGGTTCCCTCCTCTTTCGATTTCTCCCTGATGGGAGACTCGCTCGGGCTGCG
Source organism: uncultured Acidobacteriota bacterium (assembly GCA_964646485.1). Taxonomy (GTDB): domain Bacteria; phylum Acidobacteriota; class Vicinamibacteria; order Fen-336; family JAGNNV01; genus JAGNNV01. The sequence continues at coordinate 1,432 of CAZYEA010000009.1, read as the reverse complement.
CTATCCGGAAGGACTGCGGGCCACCTTCGGCGCTTCCCTCCGTCTTCAGGGAACGATGGAGTCCCATTGGCTCACCGGGGACCTGCTGGTGTCGAAGGCTTTGTGGACCCGGAAATATCTCATCACCTCGGAACTCATCTCCTCCTCGGGCGCCGCCGGCTTCGGCCGGCCCACCGGCCTCAAGCCCTCGCCCATGCATCTCGATATCGCGATCAAGGCTCCGGGAACGCTGCGGCTCGACAACAACCTCGCGTCTCTCGTGGCCAAGGCCGATCTCTCGCTCACCGGCTCACCCTTCGAACCGCAACTCCTCGGCCGCGTCGAATTGGAGCGCGGCAAGGTTTACTTCCAGGGAAACACTTACGACGTGCGCAAGGGCGTCGCCAATTTCTCGAACCCGAGGGAAATCGATCCCGTCTTCGACATCGAGGCGGACACTCGCGTGCGCAACTACCGCCTCACGCTGCAGGCGAGCGGCACTCTCACCCGTGTGTCCACCCGGATCACCTCCGATCCGCCCCTCACCTCGGCCCAGATCGCGAGCCTCCTCACCGGAGGCAATGAGCGCGACGTCGCCAACACCGCGGGTTCGACGGACCTCAAGACCCTCGGCACGGGCGGAGACTCTCTCGTGTCCTCGGTGCTCGAGGATGCGATCACAGGGCGGGTGGCGCAGGGTTTCGGCCTGTCCCGCCTCTCCATCGACCCGGGCCTGATCGGCAAGACCGGCGCCCGGCTCACCGTGGGCAAGCGCCTCGGTGACGTCGAAGTCATCTACTCGCGCCAGGTTTCGGGGGCGCCCGAGCAATTCGTCACCGGCGAATGGTCGCTGTCGAATCGCTTCTCCCTGGTGGGCAGCTTTCAGGAGCCGGGCGGACCCGGGCTCGACGCCCGCATGCGGATCGTTCTGGGACGGAAATGAGGCTCCCCATCCTCCCTCTCCTTGGCCTGCTTGCGGTGCTGCTCGTGCCGGCCACGGTTTTCTCGCAAACCCCCATCGTCTCGGGCATCGAACTGCGGGGCTCGAGCGATGCGTCCCTGGTTCGCTACATCACCCTCAAGGTCGGTGAACCGAGCGACCCGGAGGCGATCCGGTCGAGCGTTCTGCTTCTCTCCGCTCTGGATTTCTTTGACGAGGTGTCGGCCGAAGAGGAAATGGAGCCGAGCGGCAAGGTGCGCGTGATCTTCCACGTCCAAGAGACTCCCAGGCTGGGCGAACTGATCTTCATGACCCCTTCGCCCGAGGGGGGTGCGGATGTGCCCCTCGACGAAGGGCTTGGCAAGGCACTCGCCCGAGCGGCCTCCCTGCGCGAGGGCGAACCCTTTCGCGAGAAAACACTCGCGGACGCCGCGGCGCGCATGACCGCGTGGCTCAGGTCGAACGCCTATCCGCACGCCTCCATCGAAACCGAGCCCGTGTCCGGGGCGGCGG
>CAZYEA010000008.1:10920-43698 GCA_964646485.1 uncultured Acidobacteriota bacterium | reverse complement strand
ACTTCGCGCAGTCTTCGAACGTGCCGGGCCTCGCCTGGGGCGTGGTGGTGGACGGAGCCCTGGTTCACTCCGGGGCCACCGGCGTCCGCGACACCCAATCGAACGCGAAGGCCATGCCGGACAGCGTCTTCCGTATCGCGTCGATGACCAAGAACTTCACGGCCATGGCGATCATGAAGCTGCGCGACCAGGGGAAGCTTTCCCTCGACGCGCCGGCCGCCCGCTACGTCACCGAACTGCAGGGCCTTCAGTACCCGACTTCCGACTCCCCCGTGATCACGGTGCGGCATCTCCTCTCCCACTCCGAGGGATTTCCCGAGGACAACCCCTGGGGCGATCGCCAGCTCGCCGAGACCGACGCCACCCTCTCCCGCTGGATGCGCGCGGGCTTCCCGTTCTCGCAAGCCCCGGGGATGGGTTACGAATACTCCAACACCGGCTTCGCCATCCTCGGCCAGGTGGTGGCCCGGGCGTCGGGCATGCGGGCGCGTGACTTCATCGATCGCGAGATCCTCAAGCCTCTTGGGATGACGTCCACGAAGTGGGAAGCCTCGGCGGTGCCGGGCGATCGGATCGCGCGCGGCTATGGCCGAATCGACAACCAGTGGGTGAGCGAACCACCGCTCGCGGATGGCTCCTACGGTGCCATGGGGGGGCTCTATTCCACGGTGCCAGACCTCGGGAAGCTCGTGGCTCTCTACCTCTCCGCCTACCCCCCGCGCGACGGCGACGACACAGGCCCCCTCAAGCGCTCGTCGCTGCGGGAGATGCAGATGCCCTATTCGCCTTATCGGGCGACCGCCCTGCGTTCCGCCACCAACACACCGCTTGTCCTCTCGTCCGGCGGATATTCCTTCGGTCTGGGTGCGACCCAGACCTGCCGGTTCTCACATGTGGTCTCGCACGGCGGCGGCCTGCCCGGATACGGATCGCAGATGCGCTGGCTACCCGAATACGGCGTCGGCATCGTGGCTCTGGCCAACGGAACCTACGCTGGGCCGGGCCGGGCGGTAAACGAAGCGCTCGAAGCCCTCGCGCGAACCGGGGCTCTCAATCCCCGCGTGCCGCAGCCGAGCGCCGATCTTCTGCGCGCGAAGGTCGAGGTCGACCGTCTGGTCGGCCAGTGGAGTGATGCCGGACTCCAGAAGATCGCGGCCATGAACCTCCTTCTCGACCGTTCGCTCGAGCGGCGCAAGAAGGAGTTCGAGACGCTTCGCGAGAAGCACGGCGCCTGCCGAGCGGAGACTCCGATCGAGGCCGAAAACGCGCTTCGCGGTCGTTGGACCCTCGCCTGCGATCGCGGTCAGGTGAAGCTCGCGATCACTCTGGCCCCGACTCTTCCCCCGACCGTGCAGTATCTCGAGACTTCGTCCGTGCTTCCCCCAAGCGACCCCTTCAACGCGGCGGCGGCCGCCATCCTCGGCGCCATCAATCAGGGCGAGCCCCTGAAGGAGTCGCTCATCTCCCTGAGCGCTCCGCCCGACGTGGCCGCGCAGCTCCACGCCGCTCGCGCGTATGGAACCTGCGCCCAGGGCGACCTCACGAACGGCGGTCCCGACAGCGGAACCCTTCGTCTCGCCTGCGAAGCGGGGAACCTCGATGTACGCCTCACCGTGGACACCGCCGGACTCGTCACCTTCCTGCGCATTTCGCCCGCGGCGGGAGATGTCTGCGTGCCGTAAAGGTCAACGCCCTTCGGCGGAGGCGAGCGCCCGACCTCGATCGATATCCACCCGAGAAAGCAGAAACGCCCCGACCAGGAAGAAGACGGCGAGGCCCAGCAGCCCTCCGCGGCTCGAGCCGGTCACGGTCACCGCGACCCAGAAGAGTGCCGGCCCCATGATGCCCGCGAAACGGTCTCCCACTCCGTAGAAGCCGAAGAACTCCGAGGACTTGTCTTTGGGGATGAGGCTCGCGAAGAGGGACCGCGAAAGGGCCTGCGCGCCTCCCTGCGCGGTGCCGATCAGGAAAGCGAGCAGATAGAACTGCCAGGTGGACGTCATCACGAAGCCCAGGAAGCAGATGCCGAGGTAGGTAAGCAGGGCGAGGTAGATGGCGCGGCGTGTGCCCACCTTCGCCGCGAGCGACGAATAGAAATAGGCGCAAGGGAGGCCGATGAACTGCACGGCCAGGATGGCGAGGAGCAGCTTTTCCTGGGGAATCCCGATCTCCGTGCCATAGGTGGCGCCGACGCGAATGACGGTATTGACGCCGTCGTTGTAGATCAGGAACGCGATCATCATCAGGAAGGCTTCCCGATACTTCTGCAGGTGGTGGAAGGTGGCCCAGAGCGATTTCACCGTGCCGACCATGGCGGCGCCCAGCGACCGCCGCGCGCCGTTTTCATTCCCGCTCGCCTTTGGCTCGGGCACGTTCCTGAAAAGAGGCAGGGAGAAAACGGCCCACCAAACCGCCGCGAACGCGAAAGACGCGCGGGTGGCCGCACCCGCATCCGCAAATCCCCAGGCGTGCGGGTTCGATATCCAGACGAGGTTAATGGCCAGCACCAGGCCCCCCGAGAGATAGCCGAAGGCGTAGCCGGCCGAAGAGACGAGGTCGACCTCCTCCGGTTTCGCCACGTGGGGAAGCAGCGAGTCATAGAGAACGAACGACACGGCGATCGCGATGTTCGCGAGGCTGTACCAGAGGAGCCCGGAGCGCCAGTCTCCCGGAGGGACGAGGGCGATCCCGAAAGTAGCGAGCACGCCGATGGCGATGAAGACGCCCATGATCCGCTTTCGCGCGCCGGAGAAATCGGCCATGGCGCCGACGAAGGGACCGAGCACCGCCACGAAGAGGGCGGCGATGGTGGTGGCCGAATAGAAGCGCCCGCTCGACTCGGCCCGGCTGAGGTCGGTCGCGAGCGCGGAGGCGAAGTACACCTGGAAGACCTGGATGACCGAGGTCATGAAGACCGAGTTGGCCCAGTCGTAGGCGACCCAGCCCCGGAGTTCCGGACGAGACAGCCCCAGACGATCAAGGAGGGAGGAGGCCACGGTTCCGCGCATTCTGACATCGACGGCGGCGGGCGCGGCTCGGCTTTGTTGTCAGAATAGGGCTGATCATGAAGAACCATCCTCCCTTCGTCCTGCGCGTCCCCATCATGTTTCACGATGTCGACGCGGCGGGCACCGCCTACTATCCCCGCCTGGTCGACTTCTGCCATTGCGCGTTCGAGGCCCTGTTCAACGCCCGCATCGGCCCGTCGTACTCGAAGGTGATCGGAGGCGGGGTCGGCTTTCCTTCGGTCCACTTCGAAGTCGATTTCATCAAGCCCATCCGGCACGGCGACGTGATCGACATCGGGGTCCGGGTGGCTCACCTCGGGCGCACATCGGTGGGACTTGCCTTCGAGGCGCGGCGCGGAAAGACCGTGCTCTTCCGGGCGAAGAACGTGGTGGTGGTGGTCGACCTCAAGACCATGACCAAACGGCCGCTCAATCCGAGGATGCGCGCCCGGTTCCAGGCCCTCGTCTAGCCCGCGGGCGCGAACCGCACCCGGCTCAGGCGAGGAGCAGTCGCTCGATCAGGTCCACGCGCCGCACGAGATCTGCGGTGAGAACGTGCTCATGCCGGGCATGGGCGCCGTCGCCCATGGGGCCGAGGCCGTCGAGGGTGGGCACCCCCGCGGCCGCGGTGAGGTTTCCGTCGGAGGCCCCGCCCACCCGCTCGCCGCGAAGCTCGAAGCCGAGCTCCTTCGCGATGCCCTGGGCCCGCGTGAACAAGGCGCGCGAGGCATCGGTTTCGGCGAGCGGCGGTCGATCGAATCCACCCTCGACCTCGACCCTGACTCGCGGGTTCGTGGGACGAAAGGCCCGGATCTCGCGATCGACCCGCGCCGGTTCGGACGGCTGCCATACACGGCAGTCGAGGGTCACCTCGGCGTTCTCGGGAACGACGTTGGTCTTGGTCCCCGCCGAGGCGAGAGTCGGCGTGACCGTCGTCCCGGCTTCGGCGTTCGCGAATTTCGGAGCGAAAAGGACGAACTCAGCTAGTGCGGTCAGAGCCGAAGCGCCCTTCTCTGGGTCGAGGCCGGCATGAGAGGAGACGCCTACGAAGCGCACCTTGAAGAGCCCCGTCCCTTTGCGCGCGACCTTGGCCGCGCCGCCCGCGGCGGATGGCTCGAGGACGAGAACCCGGTCATGCTTCTTCGCGAGATCGATGAGCAAGGCGCAGGAGGCGGCGCTTCCAACCTCCTCGTCCGGGACCAGCAGCATGGAGACCCGTGGGGCGGTGGGACGCTTGCGAAGACGTTCCAGGGCATGAATGCCGACCGCCGCCCCAGCCTTCATGTCGAACACCCCCGGACCACGAATCGTGGTGCCGTCGTTCGAGAAAGGAATCTCCTGAAGAGTTCCGGCCGGCCACACGGTGTCGATGTGCCCCAGTAGAAGCGTGCTGGCGCCTCCCCCACCCCTCGCCTCGGCCTCGGCGACGACGGCATGCCCCCGGGGCGGGCAGGGCACGGTTCGAGCCGCAGCTCCCCCGCCCTGATTAACCCGGTCGCAGACCCATCGGGCGAGCGTGCTCACCCTCTCTGCATCATCCGAGGGCGATTCCCGGATTACGAGCTCGCGAAGGTCGTCGAGGATGCGGGCCAGATCGTCCATCCATCGATCATATGCCCCGCCATCCCGCGCGGATTTTTCCGGGAATGGGAGGGAACCCGCGTGATCGTGGCTTCGTTATTGGGGTAGACAGGAGAATTCCATGACCACCCTCTTCTTGCTCGGGCTGATGTTCTTCGGCTTCCTCTTCTCCCTGGTGGTGATACCGCTCGTCCTGGTGAAGATGGTCCTCGGCCTGGTGATCGGGTTGATCGCCGTCCCCTTCAAGATTCTGGGGGCGTTCCTGGGCGGTCTCACCCGGGGAGTGGTGAAGGGGACCCTCCTCCTCGCCCTCTTCATGGTCCCTCTCGCCATCATCGCCTTCCCTCTCACGATCCTGGCTTTCGGGGCGTGGCTCCTTTACCGGATCCTGCGTCCGCGGCGGCCGGCCCCGGCGTACGTGGTCTCTTAAGACTCTCCTCCTAGCGGCGGACCGAAAGCTCGTCCTTCACGATCGCTCCGCCCTTCATCACGAAACCTACGCGCTCGAGTTCCGTGACGTCCCTGAGGGGATCGCCCTTCACCGCGATCAGGTCCGCGAAACGGCCTGCTTCGAGGGTTCCCACGCGATCCGACCAGCCCATGATCTCGGCGTTCAGTTTCGTAGCGGAGACAATGGCGCTCATCGGCGACTCGCCGAGCTGAACCCGGACTCGAAGCTCCGAGGCGTTGGCGCCATGGGGAATAACCCCTGAATCCGTGGCCAGGCCAATGGGCAGTCCGGCGGCGAGGGCTGACTTGAAGCTGCGGATCTCGCTCTCACGGATTTTGCGATCCCGCTCTTTCTCGGACTCGGGGGTGCTCGGGGAATTCTGGATGTATTCGCTCGTGAGCAGGGTCGGCACGAAGTAAGTGCGGCCCGAGGCCTTCTTCAGGAGGTCGATCGCCTCGTCGTCGAGCATGGTTCCGTGGTCGATGGTGCGAACACCGGCGCGTATGGCGGCCTTGATGCCGCCCGTCCCGTGGGCGTGGGCGGCGACCGGACGCCCCCAGCGCGTGGCCTCGGTAACGGCGGCGCCGATCTCCGCGTCAGAATATTGCTGCGCCCCGGGTTCGATGCCCTTCGACAAGACCGCGCCGGTGGCCAGGATCTTGATGAAGTCGGCTCCGTTCTTGAAATTGGTCCGCACCGCCTTCACGATCTCGTCCGGCCCATCCGCAAGATTCCGGACGGTGGGCACATCGACGTAGATGGAGAATTGCCGCGCGTCTCCGGCCCCCCCCGTGGACGACACGTAATTCCCCGCCACCATGAGTCGCGGACCGGGGACGGCGCCGTCGTCGATGGCGTTCCGAAGGGCGACATCGGTGTAGGGCCAGGTGGGACCCATCTCGCGGCAGGTGGTGAAGCCGGCAAGCAGGGTCACGCGCGCATTGCGGGCGCCCCACAGGGCGGCCTCGGCCGGTGTGGTCTTGACCAGCGCCTCTTCCCAGTGAATCCCGAACTTGTCGGTCATGTGGGTATGCAGATCGATCAGACCAGGGAGGAGGGTGGCCGCTCCGAGGTCGATCACACGGGCTCCCGCGGGCAGGGGCAGCGTCGTCCCGACCGCGACGACCCGTTCGCCTTCGATGCGGACCACCGCGGGAGCGATGGGAGCGCCCCCGCGGCCGTCGATGAGGCGGGCCGCCTTCACGAAGAGGAGCGTCTTCGACTCCTGCGCATGCGCGGCGTCGAGGAGGAGGAACGACATTGCGAAGCGCGCCATCAGTGCGAGAACTCGTTTCATCATCCCGTCAGTCTGCCACCGCTTCGATCGAATCGAACCAACTACAATCGAGTGGATGAATCTGGTGGACATCCTCTCGCAACACCGGACGACCGAAGAGCGTGAAGAACAGGACCGGGTCCGCATGATCGCCTTCGCCCGCGCGCACGCGAAGCCCTTCGATCGCGCCATCGCGGAGGGCCATTTCACGGGCTCGGGGCTGGTGATGTCCCTGGACGGTGGATCGGTCCTGTTGCTCCATCACGTCAAGCTCCATCGCTGGCTGCAGCCAGGGGGACACGGCGAGCCGGGTGAGACCCTGGGCGAGAACGTGGCGAGGCGTGAAGTAGCGGAGGAGACTGGGCTCGCACCGACGCTTCACCCCACGGCCCCGCGACCCTTCGACGTGGACATCCACGTCATTCCCGCGCGAAAGCAGGACCCGCAGCACGAACATCTGGACCTCCGTTATCTTTTCGTGGCCGACCCCGCAGAGCCTTTGCGGCCCGAGGCCCACGAAGGACCGGCGGGAGTCGAGGCTCAGACTCCGCTGCGCTGGTTCAGGGTGGACGAGGCTCTCGCCATGGACATCGATCCGGGGCTCAAGAGAATGATCCGAAAGGCCAGGAGTCTCCTCAGCCGGACGGATTCGAAGGAGACACCGGCCTCGCACTAAGGCAAGATCGGACTTCGCAAGAGGAGAAACGGCAGGAATGAACGCGCAGGACCGCCTCATCGTCGCCCTCGACGTCGATTCGAAGGAGCGTGCGGAACGACTGGTCGACGAACTCGGACCTCATGTGGGCATGTTCAAGGTGGGCAAGGAACTCTTCACCGCCGAGGGGCCCGAGGTCGTTCGCAACATCGTGTCCGCGGGCGGGCGCGTCTTTCTCGACCTCAAGTTCCACGACATCCCCAACACGGTGGCGAAAGCCGTTGGTTCAGCGGCCCAGCTCGGAGCCTTCTTCGTCACTCTCCACGTCGCGGGCGGACGCGCGATGCTGGAAGCCGCGGCCTCGGCCCTCCCGGCGGAGGGAACCCAGCTCCTCGGCGTCACCGTCCTCACCTCGCACACCGACGAGTCGCTCAAGGAAACGGGCGCCCGAGGAACGGTGGCGGAAACGGTTCGCCTGCTCGCCGTGCTGGCCCGCGAATCGGGAATCGACGGCGTCGTGTGCTCGCCCCACGAGATCACCCTGGTGCGCGAGAGCGTGGGCGACGACATGGTCATCGTGACCCCGGGCATCAGGCCGCGGGGATCGGCCAAAGGAGACCAAGCACGGGTCACCACCCCCCTCGACGCACGCAGGCTGGGGGCCGACTACATCGTGGTCGGGCGGCCGATCACCGAAGCCGCCTCGCCCGCCGACGCCGCGCGGGCCATCGTGGATGAGCTCAGCCGCGGCTGATCGTATTCGAGAGTTCGTCCCGGTCGTTCCGACCCTCGACCCGCGGGAAGTGGGCTGACAACAAGGAGCCCGCCTGCTCCACCGCCTGGGCGAGGCCGTCCGTGAATTGTCCGGCTCGAAACGCGGACGTCATCGAGGCCGCGATCTCGTCGAGGACGCCCGTGCCCGTTCGTGACGTGATCCCGGAGTCACCAAGCACCGCGAACTTCTGACTCTTCGGCGCCACGAAGATCAGGATGCCGTTGTGCTCGTCCGTCGCGGTCATCCCCAGCCGCTCGAACGCGGTCTTGGCTTCCTGAAGGACGTCCGCGACGGGCTTTTCCGTGACGTGGATGCGGATCTCGCCGCGAGACCGCGACTCCGCGGCCTGGATCGCAGCCACGATCCGGGGTTCGTCGATCTTCGAGAAGAAGGAATCGGTCATAGGGTCACCAGCTTCCAGACGCTCCGCCGCCGCCAAACGATCCTCCGCCACCCGAGAAGCCGCCGCCTCCGCCCCAGGAGGAGCCACCGCCGCCGCCCCACCCGGAACCCCAGCCTCCGCCCGACGATCCCCATCCCGATCGGCCACGCCCTCGGTAGGCGCCGCGCCCCGAGTACGTGCGCGAGTCGGTGATTTCACGGAACTCACGGAGGAAAGGAATGACGACGCCGACGAGGAGCAGGAAAACGACGAAGAGCACGATCAACACGGTTTTTGCCGAGGAGCCTCTGCGGACCACCGGCTGGTATTCCCCCTTGGTGGCGCGGATGATGGCGTCGACGCCTTCGAGCAGCCCCTGCCCATATGCCCCCTGTCGGAACCGCGGGGTGATCTCGTCGTTGATGATGCGGGCGGCGAGGGCATCGGGCAGCGCCCCCTCGAGGCCGTATCCCACTTCGATGCGTATCTTCCGGTCGGCCACGAAGACGAAGAGCACGGCGCCGTTGTCTCGAGACTTGTCTCCGACCCGCCAGGCCTGCGCCGTCCGGTTCGTGTACTCCTCGAGCGAGGCATAGCCCTCGGGAACGCGGTCGGCGACCACGACCAGAATCTGGTTCGAAGAGGCCTTCTCGAAATCCCGCAGACGCTGCTCGATGCGCGCGCCGACCTCCGCGGGAACGACGCCCGCCGCGTCGGTGAAGAAGTTCGTCGGCGGAGGCGGTGCGGTCGGCTGGGCGAACGCGACGAGCGAGACGAAGACGAGGCCCAGAGCGGCGAGAGCCCGGGACAAGGGGCTACCTGGAGGGGGCGGGGGCGGGCGAGGGTCCGAAGTTGAAGTTGACCGCGGGGGGCTTCTCGCTTCCCGCGACCGCCTTGAAGTACGGCTTCTCCTTCATCCCGAAGAACCCGGCAAAGAGTCGCGCGGGCATTCTCAGAATCGCGGTGTTGTACTCCTGGGCCTTCTCATTGAAGCGGCCGCGCTCGACGGTGATGCGGTTCTCGGTGCCTTCGAGTTGGACCTGGAGGTCGCGGAAGTTCGCGCTGGCCTTGAGGTCGGGATATTGCTCCGAGACCACGAGCAGTCGCGAAAGCGCCGACGACAGGCCGCTCTGCGCCCTCTCGAACTCCGCCAGCGAGGCGGGGTCCCCGGGGTTCACCTTCACCTGGCCGACGCTCGCGCGCGCCTGGGTGACCGCCTCGAGGGTGGACTTCTCGAAGTTGGCGGCTCCCGAAACCGTGGCCACGAGGTTCGGGATGAGGTCCGCGCGCCGCTGGTAGGAATTCTCCACCTGGGCCCACTGGGCATCCACCGCCTGGGCGAGTCCGACCAGAGAGTTGTACGTGCCCATGAGGGCCAGACCCACAACCCCCACGACGAGCAGAACGGCGACGAGACAGCCAATGGCTTTCATGTGATTCGTTTCTCCATCTTCCCCCGAATTTCGAGTCGGGGTGCAGACACGATCATATGCGTCCGGCCCGTTCGTGGTATGGTTCCTCTGTTAAAAATGAAAGCGAAGTTCATTTTCGTATTCGCCCTCGGTCTGACCGCAGCAGACTGCGCCGCACCCCGGGAACGACTCTCGGAGCAGGCGGTCGGGACGGGTTCTCGGGACGGCGGAGACGGGCAGCGCCTGGTCGCCCTCATCGACTACGTGGCCGCGGACTATCCCGGCGCGGTGAAAGACGGGCAGGTGCTCTCGGCCTATGAATATGAAGAGCAGCTGGGCTTCCTCGAAACCGCGCTCGCCCTCGCCCCGAAAGCCGCTTCCGGAGCCGAGGATGGAGCCGCCCTCCTCGGCCGGATCGAGAATCTGCAGGCGGCGGTTCGATCCAAGGCGGAGGCGCACGTCGTGGCCGCGCTGGGGCGGTCGGCCCACCAGGAGATCGTGTCCCGCCTCGGCCTCGTGACCACGCCGGGAAAGAGGCCGAACCTCAAGAATGCAGAATCGCTCTACGCCCAGTCCTGTGCCACCTGTCACGGCGGCGACGGTCTGGGCGCTACCGAAATCGCCGCGGCCCTCGACCCGAGGCCCACGAGCTTCCAAAGCCCCGGGCGAAAAGCGGCTCTCTCGCCCTATCGCGTCTACAACGCGCTGAGCCTGGGCGTGCCGGGAACCGCGATGCCCGCCTTCGAAGCGCTGACCCCCGCCGAGCGTTGGGACCTCGCCTTCTACGTGCTTCGTCTGGCTCACGCGGGAGAGAAGGCCACGGGCCCGGTCTCGATGACTCTGGCGGACCTCGCGGTGCGATCGGATGACGAAGTCCTGGCCTCGCTTCTCTCAGAGGGCCACCACGCGCCCGGAGAGGCCCTGGCTTTCGCCCGACGCGAAGCCGCCTTCGAGGAAGCGCCCCTCGGACTTGGGATCGATCAAACCCGTTCCATGGTGCGCAAGGCCGCCTCTCTGGGTGCCGCCGGACGAGGGGCCGAAGCCGACCGCGTGGCCCTCGATGCGTACCTGCAGGGCTTCGAGCCGCTCGAGGCCCAGATCAGCGCGCGCGATCCAAACCGCACTCAGTCGGTGGAGATCGCCTTCCGCGACTTCCGGGCCGCGCTCGTTCGCGGCAACCCCGCGGCCATCCAGAAGCAGGCGCTCATTCTCGACGAACTGATTTCGAGATCGCGGTCTCAGGGCCAGGCCTCCCTGCCCCTCGTCGCCGCCTTCATCATCTACTTCCGCGAAGGCGCGGAGGCCGCCCTTCTCGTGGGCGCGCTGCTCGGCGGGGTCAAGAAGCTCGGCCGGGCGGACGCCAGTCGCGCCATTCACACCGGCTGGACCCTGGCCCTCGCCGCTGGCGCCCTCAGCTGGTTTCTCTTCGCCAAGCTCATCGCGATTGCGCCGTCCCAGCGGGAACTGGTCGAGGCCGTCATCGGCCTGCTCGCCGCGCTCGTGCTCTTCAGCGTCAGCTTCTGGATGATCTCGAAGGCGGAGTCGCGGAAGTGGATGGCCTTCCTCAAGGATCAGATGAACCGCGGCCTCAACTCCGGCCGGGTGTGGTCCTTTGCCGGGGTCGCGTTCCTGGCCGTCTATCGCGAGTGCGCGGAGACCATCCTCTTCACCGAGGCCCTGCTGATCGAGTCGGCTGGGCACCCGGCCCCAGTCGTCGCGGGGGCTCTTCTGGGCATCGCGGCCGTCGTGGTCATCGCCCTGGTCGTGCAGAGTGCGTTCAAGCGACTTCCCATGCCCCTGTTCTTTGGGGTGTCCGGGGTTCTCCTCAGTCTGCTGGCCGTCGCCTTCGCGGGGTCGAGCGTGTCCGCCTTCGTGGCCGCGGGCTACCTGCGGCCGCGGCCCATCCAGTTCCCGAGCGTGCCCGTGCTGGGGATTCATCCCGATCTCTCGAGCCTCATGGTGCAGGCCGTGCTCATCGCTCTCATCGCCTTCGCCGGAATGAAGACCCTCCGCGACTCGCGGCTCGCCGATCAGCCCTAGGCTGAGGGCCCTCGGCGTCGGCCGGTCCTCCGCGAGCAGGACTTAAGATGGTCCCATGAGCAAGCTCGAATCCCTTGGCATCAAGCGCCTCGAATCCGTCCACTACTACGTCCACGATCTGGAGCGGTCACGGCGCTTCTATCTCGACATGATGGATTTCGCCGAGATCGGGGTCAGTTCCGACGACCTGACCCGGCGCGGCAAGCAGAAGTCCGTCGCCTTCATGGCCGGCAACTGCGTGGTGGTCTGCATTGCACCGGAGGGCGAGGGGGGCCGGGCCGCGCGCTTCCTCAAGAAGCATCCAGACGGCGTCGGCACCCTCAACTTCGAGGTCGAGGACATCGAAAAGACCTTCCGTTTGCTCGAGGAACGGGGCGGGACCCCGATCCAGGACATCGAGCGCACCCGCGACGACAAGGGCGGAACCCTCGCCTGGTTCTCGATCACCACACCTTTCGGCGACACCACGTTCCGCTTCATCGAGCGGAAGGGATATCAGGCGCTCTATCCCGGTTTCGTGGCCCACGGGTCTCCGCGGGGCGGCGCGAATCGCTTCGGCTTCCAGGGCTTCGACCACACCACCTCGAACTTCCAGACCATGAAGCCCGCCCTGCTCTGGATGGAGCACGTCATGGGCTTCGAGCGTTTCTGGGGAGTGGAGTTCCACACCACCGATGTGGGCAAGGAGGACAAGAGCCATGGCTCGGGCCTCCGCTCCGTGGTCATGTGGGACCGCCATTCGGGGGTGAAGTTCGCCAACAATGAGCCGTGGCGGCCTTTCTTCAAGGCATCCCAGATCAACATCTTCAATGAAGAGTTGCGCGGCGACGGCGTCCAGCATCTCGCCATCTCCGTGAAGGACATCGTCTCGTGCGTGCGCGGTCTGCGGGCCCGCAACGTGGAGTTCATGCCCACGCCCTCGGCCTACTACGACATGTTGCCGAATCGCCTGAAGCAGCTCTCCATCGGATCGATCGACGAGGACATCCGCGTCCTGCGCGAGTTGGAGATCCTGGTCGACGGCGACGGACCGAACTCGTACCTGCTGCAGATCTTCCTGCGCGAGGCTTCGGGTCTCTACAAGGAATCGGCGGCGGGTCCGTTCTTCTTCGAAATCATCCAGCGCAAGGGCGACGAGGGCTTCGGGGCCGGCAACTTCCGCGCTCTGTTCGAGTCCATCGAACGCATGCAGACCGCGTCGTAGCCGAGGGTCAGCGCGGGCCCTTCCTCCGACAGGAGGCACGCAGACGGACATCTCCGGTGTCGAAGGGCTCGGTTTCGCCCGTCTTCTGGAACGCGGCAAAGACGATCGCGGTCTTGGCCACATCGGGCTCGTCGGAAAGGATGCAGACGTCTTCGAGCGAGGTCAGTCGGAGCAGAGTGGCGAGCGGATCGTCGAGGCGCTCCAGATCCTTGAACTCATAGCCCTTGAACGCAGTGGGAGGCTCATACCAGAAGACCGGGCCGCTCCTGGAGGTGTAACCCCCGCCGACCCGTAACCCGGACGCGTAGGCGTGCGCGGCCACCGCCGCGTGGTGAAAGGGAAAGGCCAGGAGAATTCCGTCAGATCCCAGGCGGCGCTGCATTCCGGTCATCGTTCCGCGCCAGTCCTCGCGCGGCGGCGGTTGAGCCGTGAGATAGCGGTGAAGAGCCACGCCGTTCGCGACGAGAAGCAGGAGGGCGGCAAGGGTCCCCGCGCGGGCGAAGCGCGAAAGCGCCCCCACGATCAGGAGGAGCAGAGCCGCCATGGGGAGGGCGAAGTACCGGGGAGCAAACCCGATGGGGACCAGCGTGTCGAAGACAATCACACTCGCGAGAAGCAGCGCGAGAGCGCGCGCCAGGAAACCAAAGGGCGGGGCCCCGCGGGTACGCAGAGTCGCGACGAGCAGGACGGCCAGAACCAGCACACCCGCGACTTCGAGCCCTCGATCGACAGGCATCGGAGCCAGGCCGAAGAAGATCGTCGACAAGGAGGGGCGAGTCAGCGGCCACACGATCCTCGCATCCACCGAGGCTCCGGCAAGGGCGCCGGCCTTGAGCAGCCCAGGCGCGCACAGGATGAGTGCGACGAAGCCCACGAGTGCAAGTTGGGAGCGGGGCTGACGACGGCGGCCGTGCAGGATCCACAACCCGATGAGCCCGACCCCTAGATACGAGAGAGCTGTGGCGAGGATGGCGGCGACCGCGGACCTCGCATCCCCACCCTCATCCGCGGGCCCGGCCAGCCGGCCGAGACAGTAGAACCCGAGCGCCAGCAGTGCGGAGTAGGGCCGGAGCTCGTGCGCGAAGGTCAGGAGATAGGCGGAGCCGGGAATGACGAAGAGCGCCGCCCACCGTGAGGCCTCTCCGAAGAGCCGCTCCGAAGCCTGCAGTCCGAACCAGGCGGCGAGTCCCGCGAAGAACGCAGGCAGGAGGCGCAGGTCCTCTCCGGCCAGACCCGCGGTGGCCAGCAACTTGACCAGAACATAGAAGAGGGGCGGGGTGAAGCCGTCCGCGTTCGCCTGACGAACGAGATCCGGGAGGGGCCTCGAAGAGACCCACACCGTGAAGAGCTCGTCGTAGCCGAGGCTCTGAGCGGCGCGTGTGGCGAAGGCGGCGGTGAAGACTGCGAAGGCCGCAAGTCCCCCGAGTCGGCGCGCGCTCACCTCGAAGGATCGTCCTACTTCGCGGGGGCGGGCGGCTTCTCGGGCTTGCGCGTCACCAGGAGGTGGTGATGCCGGTGATTGTCGGGATAGCCGTAGCGGAAGTTCAACTCGCGCTTCGGCTGGGTCGCGAAGAGGGCCAGCATGTCCTGGGCCTCGGCCTCGGGCGCGGCCAGGAAAGGACCATCGAACTGACCATACGCCAGCACTTCGAATCCGGCCTTCTGCGCGTAACGGGGCGGAATTCCGGTGGAGTCCGAGAGCATGAACTCCATGTTGGCGAGCAGGTAGTTGCGAATCGTCGAAAAACCGGAATTCCACATCAGATAACTCGCCGCCTTGGTCAAAGCCGTGACCCGGCCCTTGAGCTCCAGGTGCTTGAGGATTCCTGGCACCTTCTTGAGACCCGAGTTCGAAAGATCCGCGGCGATGTGCCGATGAACTCGCAGAGGTGCTCTCGGATCTCCGGCTTTTCGGAAGGTGATCTCGGAGTTCGAGAAGGCCACCGAGAAGTCCGGCGACTTCCAGATCTTGTTGAGCCGGGTGGCGGCGGAGCCATCGAGTCCCTTGATGTCGGCGGCGGAAAGGTACTGGGGCGCGCCCTCGGGCGTGAGGTTGAAGAAGCGAAGCCCAACGGGCTCCTGCCCATGCACCGCGAGTCCGGTGAGGAAGAAGGCGAGCTGGCCGGGAATGTCGCCCTGCTGAAGCTGCATCATGTTCTCGCTGGTCGATTCCGTCCAGATGAGCAGGCCGCTCACGCGACGTCGGACCTGCGCGAGGCTCAGTTCCAGCCGCTGCGGCGTGATCCCGACCACGCGCCGGGGATCTCCCGCGTACTCGAGCGACAGGGTCGTGACCTCGGTGAGGTTCGGATAGGTGGTCAGCGCCGAGAGCAGGTCGCCGCCCCCGAACGGATACACCACGGTCGAAGGGAGGCCTTTCGGCGACAAGGCGGCGAGGAAGGGCTGGGCCACCGCGACGTACTTCGTCTGGTAATCGGCCATGGTCTTCTGAAAGAGAGCGCAATGGGCAGCCACCACCCCTTCGAGTTCCGCGGGGATGGGCTCCTTCCCCGCGCAGGCAACCATCCGAAACAGCAGTCGCAACTCCTTGTCGAAGTCGTGGGATCGGTCCGTCGACGGGCCGGCCGCGGGCGACGCCGAAGCCGGGAGCGGCGCCGCCGGAAGCTGGGCCTCGACACCCGGGGCAGCGGCAAAAAGGGCGACAAATAGGAAGGGGAGCGTCCTGAGTGTGGGGATCGATTGCATGGGGGCCGGTGAGAGTAACATCCGCGCTCCCATGAGAGCGAGTTCGGGCCATCTGGGCCTCAAATCCGGGATCGGCCTCGTGGTCTCGAACATGGTGGGCGCGGGCGTGTTCATCAGCGCCGGCTTCATGGCCCAGGACTTATCCCCCGGCCTCATCCTCTTTTCGTGGGTTCTCGGCGCGGTGATCGCGCTGTCGGGCGCCCGGGCGTATGCCACGGTGGCGAGCTGGGTCCCAAGATCCGGCGGCGAATACCGGTACCTCTCGGACCTCATGCATCCGGCCCTGGGATGCCTTGCCGGATGGGGATCGCTGCTCGTCGGCTTTTCGGCCCCGATCGCGGTGGACGCGCTCGCCGCGGGCGAATTCGCGCGCACCCTCGGCAGCCCCGTCCCCGCCTCGTGGTTCGGAGCGGCCATGATCGTGGCCCTCGGATTCGTCCACTCCGCTGGGCGGAGCGCGTCGAAGCGCGGCCACAACCTCCTCTTCATCGGCAACGCGCTGCTCCTCGCCGGATTCGTGGTCACCGGCCTCTTCTTCGGAACGAATGCCTGGCCCACCTGGGTGCCCGCCGCGGCCCCCACCGCGAGCGGATTCCCGAGCGAGGCCTTCGCGCGGGGCCTCTTCTTCATCGCCTTCGCCTTCTCGGGGTGGAACGCCGCGACCTACGCCGCCTCCGAATTTCGAAACCCGAAGCGCGATGTCCCCCGCGCCCTCCTCATCGGATGCAGTCTGGTGGCCGTGCTCTATCTGGCCGTGAACTGGGTCTTCGTGGCGAATCTCACCCCGGACGACTTCAAGGTGGTCTTCGGGTACGACGAGAGCAAGGTGACCCTCGGGCACGTGATCCTGTCGAGGATCCTCGGGCCCGCGGGCGGCTTCGTGATGTCGCTGCTGGTCCTCGTCGCGTTCATCTCCGCCGCGAGTGCGATGACCGTGGTGGGGCCAAGGGTCTACTCAACCATGGCCGGAGACGGCTACCTCCCCGCCTTCCTGCACGTGGAAGAAGGAAGAGTCCCGGTGCGCGCCATCATGCTCCAGTGCGCGGTGGCGCTCACCATCCTCGCGACCCACACCCTCCAGCAGGCTCTCGCCAACGTGGGCGCGATTCTGACTCTGTTCGCGGCCATGGTCTCGGTGTCCATCTTCCGGCGCGCGTTCTCGAGGGAGGCAGGGCTCGAGACGCCCGATTCCCTCACTCTCGTGGCCGCGGGCGTTCATGTCCTCTCCTCCGCCTTCATGCTGTATTTCGGCTTCAAGGATTCGACCGGACTCCTGCTGTGGGTCGCCGTGGTGGCGGCGGCCGGCCTCACCTTCTGGGCCCTCGCCCGACCGAGGGCCGCCCGGACCTAGCAGCCTCGGGCGGCTAGACGACCGCGCCGAAGACCTTTCCAACGAAAGCCGTCACCGCCATGGCGAGCGCGCCCCAGAAGAGAACCCGGGCCGCGGACTTTCCCAAAGGCGCGCCGCCCGCGCGTGCCGCCACCGTACCGAGGCCGGCGAGGAAGAAGAGCGAGGCCAGGGCCACGGTTCCCGCCACCTGCGACGCGGGCGCCATCAAAGCCGCGATGAGCGGCAGGGCCGCTCCCACCGCGAAGGTCACCGCTGAAGTGAGGGCGGCCTGAACCGGGCGGGCGGTGGTGAACGAAGAGATGCCGAGTTCATCGCGGGCGTGGGCGCCGAGGGCATCGTGCTCGGTGAGCTGCTGCGCAACCTGGGACGCGAGTTCGGGGGTGAGTCCGCGCGACTGGTAGATCATGGCGAGTTCCAGATGCTCGGATTCGGGTTCGGTGGCGAGTTCGTGCTTCTCGCGGGCGAGGTCGGCCGCCTCGGTATCGGCCTGCGAGCTCACGGAAACGTACTCCCCCGCGGCCATCGACATGGCTCCCGCAACCAGTCCGGCCATGCCCACGGTCATGAGTTCCGCGCGATCGACGCTGGCGGCGGCGACGCCCACGAGCAGGCTGGCCGTGGACACGATCCCGTCGTTGGCTCCGAGGACGGCGGCGCGCAACCAGCCGACGCGTTCGGTGCGGTGAGTCTCCGGATGAGTGGTGCGGGGCATGGGGGGAGTGTAAGGCCGTCGGCCCGGGCGAGGCCCATGACGCCCGTCATGATCCCGCCACCGTGGGCGTGCTACGTTGTCGGCGTGGATCCACTCGCTCATTCGAACTGGAGCCGTTCTGCGACGGTCGCGGGATTCAAGACATCGCCCCCCAACGCGGTCCTGATGGACTTCATGGCGCAGGAGCGCCGCTTCCGAAAGATTCAGAGGATCCTCGACATCGGCTGCGGGGCGGCGCGCAACGCGGCTCCGCTCGCGGCCGCGGGATTCCATGTGCTCGGCACCGACCTGTCCTGGCCGATGCTGCAGGCGGCGCGATCCCGCAAAGAGCCCTCGCCGGGCCGCCTGGACCTGGCGCTCTCCCCCATGGATGTCATTCCCGCCCGCGATCAGGCCTTCGACGCGGTCGTGGCCCACGGCATCTGGAATCTCGCGCGGTCAGGCGTTGAGTTCCGACAGGCAGTGCGCGAAGCGGCCCGGGTGAGCCGGCCCGGCGCCAGCCTGTTCGTATTCACCTTCTCCCGACACACCCTTCCCGAGGACGCCTTGCCGGCGGCGGGCGAGACCTTCGTCTTCACTCAGTTCTCCGGGCAGCCGCAGTGTTTCCTCACCGAGGCGGAGCTCTTAGCGGAACTTCAGGCGGTCGGCTACGAGCGCGATTCTCTCGAGCCGCTCACCGAATACAACCGGCCGCGGCCGGGCGAACTGCCTGCGATGCGGGGACCGGTGATCTACGAGGGCACGTTTCGACGTAGCTCACACTGAGCAAGGGCCTTAGTACACTCCGCCCTCTTCGTCGTAAGGTCCCCAGGATGAAATCACTCCTGCGCGCCGTGCCGTTCGCCCTGGCCCTGCTTCCATCCTCAACCGCGGCGCAGACGGCGCCCGGTCCCGGCGACCGGCTGCTCTGGCTCGCGCGGGTGCCGGGGATCTCGGGCCACGAAGCCGACGTCAGGAAGGCGGTGGCCTCGATGCTGCCCTCTGCCCTGCGGCCCGAAGTGGACTCCCTGGGCAACCTCATCGTTCGTCTCGGTTCGGGCGCCCCAAAGACGCTCGTGACCGCGCCGTTGGACGAGAGCGGCTACGTGGTTTCCGGGATCACCGACGACGGATATCTCCGCCTTCATCGACACACCGCGGGACTCTCGCACCCGCTCGCTCACGAATACCAGCTCGGGCAACCGGTGCTGATCCGCACCGCGCAGGGGGCGTATGTGAACGGAGTGACCGCGACTCCCTCCACCCACCTGCGCTCGACCCGCCTCCAAGGCGCCGACGCCGGCCCGCGCACCATCGACGATCTCTTCGTCGACGTCGGCGCGGCGTCGCGCGAAGAGGTGGCCGCCCGCGGCATCCGCACCCTGGACGCGGTGAGCCTCCGGGAGCGCTCGGCCAGACTGGCCGGGTCCGAGGTCGCGGGCGTCGCCGTCTCCTCTCGCTCAGGCGCCACCGCCCTCGTGGAGATCGCGAACCGCCTCGGGTCCGGGAAGCCGCAGGGGACGGTGGTCCTCGCCTGGACCGCGCAGTCGTTCTTCGGGCAGCGCGGCCTGCAGCGCCTCCTCGATTCCGAAAAACCCGACCGCCTGATCGCATTCACGGGCGGTCTCGGGCCCGCGAAAGACGCCACCGGCTCGGTGGGCGAAGTCGGCGGCGGGCCGCTCGTCCGAGACGACGACGCGTTGCTCGCGGATGCAGCCGCCTCCCTGAATCTCAAGGTCCAGAGGCGAGCGAGCGCGGACCTGCCTCTTGGAGGCGCGCGCGGCCCCGATACCCACGTGATCGCGGTTCCCGCGCGGTACGCTCAGACTCCCGCCGAAACCGTGGATGCTCGAGATGTCGAAAGTGCTGCCGGCATCGTCGCCCGGGCCGCGGGACTGGGCCCTCTCGCACCTCCCGCCCCAAGAGCACCCGCGCCCGAGCCGCCGGCCGCAACCTTCGTCGAGCCTGACCTGCGCCTCCTCGCCGGCCTCATCCGCGCCTACGGCGTGGCCGCGCACGAGGGACCTGTTCGGACTGAAGTTCTGCGCCGCCTGCCCGCCTGGGCGAAGCCCGAGGTCGATACTAGGGGCAACGTGATCGTGCGCTTCGGCCAGGGCGGCAAGCCCCTGCTCTTCATCGCTCACACCGACGAAGTGGGCTTTGAGATCGCCGCGATCCTGGAGGACGGCGCCATGGCGCTGCGGGCCCAGGGCGGGATGTACCTCTCGCTCTACGAGGCCCACCCGGTGATCGTGCACACCCAGGCCGGTCCGCGAGAGGCGGTCCTCGCGCCGCGCCGCGATTACCCGACCTCGACCACGCTCGAGCCCGCGTTGTCGGCGGTCTTCCTCGACGCCGGGGTCAAGTCGCGCGCGCAGGCGGAATCGCTTGGCTTCGCGGTCGGACAGTCCATCACGCCGCGGAAGGATCTGGTGAAGCTCGGCGATCAGCGCGCGAGCGCCCGATCCATGGACGATCGCAACGGCTCGACCGCGCTTCTTCAGGCCCTCTCCCGCATCGATCCCGCGACGATTACGAACCGGGTGACCTTCGTCTGGTCGGTCGAAGAGGAGACCGGGCTCGCGGGCGCCGCCTTCATCGCTGAGCGCGAGAGGTTCGATACCGTATTCGCGGTGGACACCTTCGTCTCCTCCGATAGCCCGGTCGACTCGAGGCGCATCGCCTATGCGCCGCTCGGCGGGGGCGCGGTCCTGCGCGGGCTAGACAATCGCACTCTCGTCTCCCCCGAAGTCATGGACCGCATCACCGGTCTCGCGAAAGAGAACTCGATTCCCCTGCAGATCGGGGTCACGGGCGGAGGCACCGACGCCTCGCCCTTCAGCGCCAGGGGCGCGGTCGACGTCGGGCTCTCGTGGCCGGGCCGCTACTCCCATTCACCGGTCGAGGTCATGGATCGTCGCGATCTCGAGTCGCTCACCCGTCTCCTCGTGGTGCTCGCGCAGAAGTACTAGGAGCGCGGAGACGGCGACGGAAGAGGCGGCTTCGGACCCTCGTCGAAGTAGCCGCGGCGGGACCGGACGCGGGCATCCTTCCGCGTCACCTCCACCTTGATCCTTCGGAAGCCCGGCCTTTGGCCGGGGGCCTTGTCGTACCCGAGGATGTAGTAGTGCCGGGTCGCATCCATGATGCGCTCGAGACCGGAATCGTCCGCGGCATCGATGTGAAGCCCTCCGGTGTTCACCGCCAGTTGGTCCGAGCCCGCCACCGCGTCCTGCGCCTCGAAGGGCGAGACCCGCATCTGGGCGGGCAGCGGGTACTTGTCCTGAATCCCTTCGAAACGACCGAAGGCCTGGGGCGACCCGGCGTCGAGGAAGTGTATCGGCGCATTCGCCCGCATCGATTCGTTCGTCAGGGCCGCGAAGCCCGGGTCGGTGGCGTCGTGGACGAAGCCCGAGGTGACCATGAGGAAGGTGTGGCGCCCGGGCTGCCGGGCGAGCCAGGCGAACCCGATGCCCATGGCCTCGAAGGTGTCGCGGCGCCTCGCCCTCTCTTCGGACGACAATTCCTCCGCGCGGCTTCGCACCAGCAGTTCGGCCGAAGACGTCACCCCGGGATTGAGATACTGAAAACGCGCGATGAGCCGGGTCAGGGCCTGGGTGTCGCCCCGTTCCACTTCGAGCGCCTCGGCATCGGTCATCGGGAAG
Source organism: uncultured Acidobacteriota bacterium (assembly GCA_964646485.1). GTDB lineage: Bacteria > Acidobacteriota > Vicinamibacteria > Fen-336 > JAGNNV01 > JAGNNV01. The sequence goes on along the minus strand of CAZYEA010000008.1, from coordinate 22,501 downwards.
GTGGACAGTTGTTCGACCCGGCGCCCCTGAATGTGGTTCACCGCCTCCCCCACGGTCTCGAGGTCTCCGGGCAGGCGACCGGCGTAAGCAACCTTGGACCAGGGGGCGAGAACCAGAATCGAGCCCCGTCGTTCGAGGAGCGAACGCACGACGTTCATCAGGGCGGGACGAAGTCTCGCGGCCTCGACCGCGGTCAGGTGGCCTTCGTCGACGAAGAGCACAGTCGAGGCGGGCACGAGAGGAGCCGCGGCAGGCGCCTCCATTTCCGGGCTCGGGGAAGAGGGCGGGGCGATCTCTTCAGGCCTCGGCGCGCCGAAGGCCACGAACGAAACGATCTCGCGCAACGCCCCGTCCTCGTACACGCGAAAGTCCCCGGCCCGCAGGTCGCGAATCGGCCGATCCTTCCGATCCGTGACCACGGCGTCGACAAGAACCTGGATGGTTCCCGCCCCGAATACCGGGGCCGGCTGGGCCGGGGCCTGGGCCCACGCCGCCTGCAGGGCCGTGCTCGCCACCATGGCGGAAGCGGCCAAACTCCGAGCCCTCATCCTCAGAAGGCTATCAGCCCTCGATCTTCTTCTTCAGCTCCACGAGCAGGTTCAAGGCCTCGATCGGGGTGAGCGCGTTCACATCGGTCTGCCGCAGCTCGTCGGCCACGGCGTCCGAAGCGGGGGCGAAGAGGGAAAGCTGACGTTCCTTGGGCGCTCCCATCACGCCGGTGCGCGCGAGTTTCGGGCGGCCCTCGGAATCGAACTCCGTCTGCTCGAGGTTCCGAAGTATCTCGCGGGCCCGCTTCACCACCGGTGAGGGAAGTCCGGACAGCTTGGCGACCTGGATGCCGAAGGATCGGTCCGAACCGCCGGGCTCGACCCGGCGCAGGAACAGGATGTCATCCTTCCACTCCCGCGCGGTGACATGAAGGTTCGACACCGCGGGCCGGTCGACGGCGAGGTCCACGAGCTCGTGATAGTGGGTGGCGAAGAGAGTGCGGGGACAGTGCGCGACCCGCTCGGCCAGATGCTCGGCCACCGCCCAGGCGATCGAGAGGCCGTCGAAGGTCGCGGTGCCGCGGCCGATCTCGTCGAGGAGGAGGAGGCTTCGTTCAGTGGCGTGACGAAGAATGTAGGCGGTCTCCTGCATCTCCACCATGAAGGTCGATTGGCCGCGCAGCAGGTAGTCGGAGGCGCCCACGCGGGTGAAGAGGCGATCGCACACGCTTAGCTTCGCCTCGAGCGCGGGCACGAAACTGCCCATCTGAGCCATCACCACCATGAGTCCGGTCTGGCGCAGGAACGTGGACTTGCCGCCCATGTTCGGACCGGTGACGATGAAGAGCCGCGCCGAGTCGTGGGCCGCGCCGAAGACGAGGTCGTTGGCGACGAAAGGATTCTCGGTGGAGGACTCCACCACGGGATGGCGGCCCTCGCGGTAGACGAGTTCGCCGTCCGCGGAAAGACGTGGCTTGACGTAGTTGAGACGCTGGGCCGCTTCGGCCAGCGAGGCGATGACGTCGATTATCGCGACGGCGCGGGAGGTCGCCTGCAGCTCCTTGACGCAGGCCAGGGCCGCTTCGACGAGTCCGCTGAAGATCTGCTTCTCGCGCTCGAGAAGCCTCTCCTCGGCGCGCAGGACCTTCTCCTCGAAGTCCTTGAGCTCGGGGGTGACGAAGCGTTCGCCCGACACCACGGTCTGCCGCCGGATGTAGTCCTCCGGCACCAGATGCAGGTTCGGCTTGGTGATCTCGATGTAGTACCCGAACACCCGGTTGTAGCGAACCTTGAGGGAGGCGATGCCGGTGCGCTCGCGTTCGTGCGCTTCGATGCGCGCGATCGCCTCCTTGCCTCCGGTATGCAGACTTCGAAGTTCATCGACCTGCGGGTCGACCCCGGGCCGGATGAGGTCGCCCTCGCCCACCGCGGCCGGGGGCGTGTCGACGAGGGTGCCCTGGATGCGGTCGGCGAGCTTCTCGTGGGAATCGAGGGCGAGGATCTGGCCGCGCAGCAAGGGAGCGTTCAGTTCGGCCCCCGCGGCTTGGGTGGCAGCAACGCCGCGGAGCGATGAGGCGAGGGACGCGAGATCCCGGGGTGTCGCCCGCCCGAAGGTCAGCTTGGCGACCAGGCGGTCGAGGTCGCGGATGCGGGCCAGGGCGTCCTCGAGATCGCCGCGCGTGCGCGTGCGGAAGGCCAGTTCCTCGACGGCGTCGAGCCGGTCCTGGATGGGCTCGCGGCGGGAGAGCGGCCGCAGGATCCAGTCGCGAAGCAGGCGGCCTCCCATGGGCGAATGGGTCTGGTCGAGCACCGAGAGCAGGGTGCCGCGCGGCGAACCGTCGATGAGGTTCTCCACCAGTTCGAGGTTCCGGCGCGTCGACTCGTCGAGGATGAGGACATCGCCGTCGTCGCGATGAGTGAGCGAGGTGACATGCGACAGCTCGCGCTTCTGAGTGGACTTCAAGTACAGGAGAATGGCGCCCGCGGCGGTCGCTGCCTCCGGAGTGCGCTCGCAGCCCATGGCCTCGAGGTTGATGACCCCGAAATGGCGCAGCAGTTCCTCGCGCGCGCGCTTGGGGTCGAACTCCGTGTCGAGCTCGAAGACCGACGCACCCACCCTGGCGAGGTCGAAGTGCTCGGGCTTGGCCACGCCTTCCGGCCAAAGAAGTTCGCGGGGCGCAATCGCGAGCAGGTCGTCGAAGAACGCCTGGACCCTGCCCTCGCCCCGGCGTTCGAAGACGAAGAACTCGCCCGAGACCGGGTCGATCACCGCGGCGCCGAGGGCGGAACGTCCGGGATAGCAGGCGGCGATGCGCGAGGCCTGGGCAAGGGGTGATTCGTCGTCGATGAACGTCCCCGGAGTGATGACGCGCACGACGCCGCGCTTGACCACGCCCTTGGCCGCCTTCGGGTCCTCGAGTTGTTCGCCGATGGCGACGCGGTGTCCCTTCTCCACGAGGGCGCGGACATAGGCGTCGAGGGCGCGCACGGGAACCCCACACATGGGAATCGCTTCGCCCGCCTGATCCTTCGCTCGCGAGGTCAGCGCGATGTCGAGGAGGGGTGCGGCCAGGGTCGCGTCCTCGAAGAACAACTCGTAGAAGTCGCCCATACGAAAGAAAAGGAGCGCGCCCGGATGTTCCGCCTTCATGCGGTGGTACTGCTGCATGGCGGGGGTGGGCGTCACGGACATGGCGTCTTCTGTTTCAATTCAGGACGGGAGACGAGGGTCGGCGAGTATAAGCTCCGTCTCTTCAGTGTCTTCCATCATCCCTTTGCCGCAGGTCCCCCTGATCCTGGCCCTCGACACCTCGTCTTCACTCGGGAGCATTGCCCTTGCGCACGGCCCCGAACTGCTCCTCTCACGCGCGTTCGAGGCCGATCACGGGCACTCGCAGCGCCTCCTCCCTGCGCTCGAAGCGCTCTTCGAGGCGGCGGGGCGAACCCCGGCCGAGGTTGACCTGTTTGCCGCGGTCATCGGCCCCGGCTCCTTCACCGGACTCCGCGTATCCCTCGCGAGCGTCCGCGGCCTTGCCGGAGCGAGGCCGTGCTTCGGGGCCCTCGCGACCGACGTCGCCGCGTGGGCGGTACGCGGCAAGGCCTCCCGAGTCCTGGCCCTGACCGATCTCTTCCATGGAGAGGTTTTCGGCAGCGTGCATGATGAGGCAGGAGCGCTGATTTCCGGCCGCGAGGCCGGCGAACTCGGCGCCGTCCTTTCCACCCTTCGCCCAACCCTCGGCGAGGGCCCGAGGGTGGCCGCGGGTTCGGCGGCGATGAGGCATCGGGCCGAAATTGGAGCCGCCCTTTCCGGAATCGACTTCGCGACCATCGACGAAGGTCTCGCCCCTCATCTGGCCGGACTCGCGGCGGTGCGGGCGGACGAGAGCACCACCGTCCCGTCGGGAGAACTGCTCCCGTTCTACCTGCGGGACCCCCTGACCCGCGGCTTGCTGAGCTCACCGCCGAAGCCACGGTGAATCCCCGGTTCGGACCGGCCCGTTCGGAGGACCTAGCGACCCTCGTCTCCATCGACGAGGGATCGCCCCAGGCCTGGTCGATCGCGGCCTTCGAGGAGGAACTTCGCCACGACCCGCCCACCTTGTTCGTGCTGCGGCGGGAGAATCGGGCGGCGGCCTTCGTGGTCATACGTCGCCACCCTCCCGAGATGGACATCGTGAACCTGGCCGTGGACCCTGGCTCGAGGCGACTCGGCCTCGGCCTGAAGCTCCTCCGCTCCCTGCTGGATCAGGAAGTCTCCGCTGGCCTTTTGACCGCTTTCCTGGAGGTGCGGGAGAGCAATGCCGCGGCCCGGAATCTCTACCTGAAGGCCGGGTTTCGGGAGTCGCAGAGGCGTCGTGGGTTCTACCGGAATCCGGTGGAAGATGCGGTTCTGATGAGCCTTCAAATGAGCCATCAACGAGGTTGAAAGGGTCAAGAAACGCGTGCTAGGGTCGAGCCCTGAAGCCGACTCCTCACCAAGCGTGCGGGGAGCGAAACTTCTTCTTCGACACCCAATCAGGAGGTCTCACGATGCCGTCACTGAACGCTGTGACTCGGGAGTCGCTGCTTGCGAGCAACGAGGAATACCGGAGGCTCTTCCAGGAGCATACGGACCTTGAGAATCGCCTCAAGGTCCTCTCCGAGAAAGCCGTCCTCACCGATTCCGAACAGGTCGAGGAATCGAAGCTCAAGAAGCTGAAGCTCGCCGGCCGCGACCGCATGGAGGAGATCGCCCGAGCCGCACACTGACGCCGCGCGCGTAAGACCACTCACCAGCCGATCGGTCCCACTCGACGCTCCCGTGCGGGGCGCGTCGGTGTCGTTTTGCATCATGAAAGAGCCCCCGTTTTGAAGATCGCTCCGGAAGGCCTGCCCTTCATCGCCATCGCCCTCCTGATCGCCGCCCTCGGCGCCTACGTTTCCTGGCGGGCCTTCGCCGTGCTTCTCGTGCTCGCGGTCTTCGTGACCGCGTTCTTCCGCGATCCTTCCCGCGAGATCCCCCAGGGCAAGGGGCTCGTGGTTTCGCCGGCCGACGGCAAGGTCGTCCTCATCGTCAACACCCCGGCCGGCCATCCCGCGGGCGAAGGCTCGACCCAGATCTCCATCTTTCTCTCGGTGTTCGACGTGCACATCAACCGTGCGCCCATCGCGGGCACGATCACCGACGTGGTCTACAACAAGGGCGAATTCCTGCCCGCTTTCGACGACAAGGCCTCGTTGCGCAACGAGCAGAATCGCGCGTTCATCGACGGCCCCGAAGGCCGGGTAGGTTTCACCCAGATCGCCGGACTCATCGCGCGACGCATCGTCTTCCGCAAGAAGGCGGGGGATGTGGTGGCGCGCGGAGAGCAGGTGGGCCTCATCCGCTTCGGATCGCGCACCGATGTCTTCCTTCCCAGGGGGACGACCATCGACGTCAAGGTCGGGGATCGGGTGAGTGGGGGCAGTTCGGTCATCGCCCATCTGCCGGAGGCGGTTCCAAAGACGGCGACGCCATGACCATCACCGACCGCCTCAAGCAACCCGGCCTCAAGAAGGGCGCGGCCATTCTGCCGAGCCTCTTCACCATCGGCAACCTGTTCCTCGGGTTCTCGGCGATCATCCACGCCCTGCGCCTCGATTTCGAGAGTGCGGCTCAGCTCATCGTGGTCGCGGTGATCTTCGACATGCTGGACGGACGGATCGCCCGCATGACCGGCACCACCTCGGAGTTCGGAGCCCAGCTCGACAGCCTTTCCGACATCGTTTCCTTCGGCGTCGCTCCCGCCATCATCGCGTATCAGTGGGGCCTCGCCACCCTTCACCGCTCCTTCCTCGCCGCCTTCTTCTTCGTGATGTGCGCGGCCATCCGTCTCGCGCGGTTCAACGTGCAGAGGAAGGTGGTGGATGGCCGCTACTTCGTCGGTCTCCCCTCCCCGGCCGCCGCGGGCTTCGTCATCTCCATCGTCTATTTCCATCCCGAGCCTCTGACCGATCGCCTGGGCGCGCTCTTCGCCATGATGCTGCTGGTGGTGGGCGCGTTCCTGATGGTCAGCACCCTGCGCTACTGGTCCTTCAAGACCTTCGACTTGCGCAGCCGCCGGAGCTATTTCGCCATGGTCGGCATCGCGGCGCTTCTCGCTCTCATCGCCACCGAGCCCGCCTGGGCGCTTCTCGCCTGGTCCTGCGGATACACCGCCTCGGGACCGGTCGCGTATCTCATCGGCATATTGAGGCGCAAGGGAGACGGAGGAAGCACCCCGAGCCCGGACGTTCCAACCCCCGCGCCGCCGCCCGCCGTCGACACCCCCTGAGTTCCGCGATGGTGAAGAAGGCCCCGCTCATCGGCGTGGGCGCCGTGGTCTTCAACGACCGTCACGAGATCCTCCTGATCAAGCGGGGCAAGGCTCCGAACTACGGCCAGTGGATGGTTCCGGGCGGCACTCTCGAGTGGGGCGAATCCCTCGAGGAATGCGCGGTGCGCGAAGTCCGCGAGGAGACCGGGGTCGAGATAGAGATCGAGACCTTCGTGGAGATCATCGAAGCGATCCAGCGCGGGGGCGCCGACTTCCACTACGTCATCATGGACTTCGCCGCCCGCGCGGTTTCGGGAACGCCCAAAGCCTCGTCCGATGCGCTGGAGGCGGTGTGGGCCGGCCTCGACGCGCTCGCCCCCTACCGTCTCTCCAAGGAACTCCTCGCGGTCATCGACAAGGCCCGGCGCGTGACCGGCCGACTCGTCTAGGACTTTTCAGCTCCGGGCGAGCGGCAGCCGGAGGGTCGCGCGAGTAACCAGGCCGTCGCGCTCGAGCGACGCCGACCCGCCGAGATCCTCGGCCACCTTCTTGACGAGGGCGAGACCCAGGCCCGAGCCCTGAGTCTTGGTGGAGAAGAAAGGTTCGAAGAGATGGGCCCGGGTCTCATCATCGAAGCCGGGGCCGGTGTCTTCGACGACCAGTTCCGCGAACTCTCCGGCCAGAAGACAGGAAATCCGGATGTCCCCCGCCGGACCCACCGCCTGCATCGCGTTCTCGACCAGGTTGCGAATCGCCCGCTCGATCAGTTTGGTCTCGCCGAGAACGAAGCAGGCTTCCGAGAATTCCGTGGCGAGGCGCAGCCCTTCCGGCAGCACGTCCTGGTAGGGGCGGATGACGCTTCTGGTCAAAGCACTCATATCCACCCGCTGGGAGCGCTCCACCGGCTCGCGCACGAAGGCGGCGAATTCGGAGGCGATGTCGCGCAGCTTCGTCACCGATTCGAGGATGGTCCGGGTGCAGACCGAAACCACCGAATCGAAGGCCGGGGAAGCAATCCCGCTCGCGCGATAGGCGCGCTCGAGGTGTTCGGCGGAGAGCTGGATCGGAGTGAGGGGGTTCTTGACCTCGTGGGCCACCTGGGCGGCCATGTCAGCCCACGCGGCCAGCCGTTCGCGCCGCTCTATCTCCCTCTGCTGGCGGGCCAGGTCCTTGGCCATGGTGTTGAAAGAATGGGCGAGTTCCCCCACTTCGTCGCCCGTGCGCACCGGCACCCGCACCGAGAGATCGCCGTGGGCGATGCGACGCGAGGCCTCGGTCATCTCCAGGACGGGGCCGGAGATCCGGCGCGCGAGCAGCCACGCGAGCATGGTCGCGACGGCGAGGAGAGAGAGGGCGGCGAGACGCATGCGGGTGTCGAGGTCGTTCAGCACCGCGGCCACCTGAGCCTCGCGATTCTGCAGGTTCACCCGGACGAGGCCGGTCCGTCCCGCGGGCAGGAAGAGCCGGGCGGATACCGCGGAGGGCACGAGGCCTCCGGGAGGCCGGTGGAACAACATGTCCTCGTCGGCGAGGACGAGCCGGCTGTAGGCATCGGCGGGAGCGAGCCTGGAGAGGAGCCCCGCGTCCACGTCTTCGCGCACGTTGGTGGCCACGAGCTCTCCGGAATCGTCGAAGAGCTCCAGATCGTTGGAAACGAGTGCGGCAACCCACGAAATCGCGGTATCGGAGATCGCGAGGGGGCCAAGCACCTCGGCCTCCTGAAACGCGGAGAGGTCACCGAGCGACTTGCGCGCGATGGCCGCGATGCGGCGCGCCTCGGTCTCGGTCTCGGCCACGAGGCGCTGGGCCACGAAGTCGCGGACGAGGGTCTGAAAGAAGAACAGCGAGAGGGCCGAGAGAGTGAGAAAGGCCGCGAAGAGACGGAAGGAGTGGCGACGGAAAAGCCCGAGGGCGAAGGCGCGGGCCCGGGCGCCATGGCCGAGCCAGGCGCCGAGGAGAAGGCCGAGGGCGACAGCGGCGAGGCCCTCCATCAATCTCCGCACCCCCACGGTGCGGCCGGGCGCGCTCGGGGAAACGCTCGCGAGTTCGAAGACGTAGGTGCGGCGGTCGATGGGCACCTCGATGCGCACCCCACCCCTTGGTTCCTCCAGAGGCGGCAGCGAGGCGTCCTGCACGTTCGCCCCTTTCGCATCGACGATCGAGATCAGACGCGCCCCCTTTTCCTCAGAGAGCAGCTGCAGAGCGAGAGACACATCGGACACTGCACCCACCCGCACCGCTCCGAGCAGTTCACCCGAGGAGAGCAGGAGGCGTTCGGAGACGAGCCCGCGGGCCTGACCCAGGTCGCCCACGCCGAGCAGGGCGTCCGAGCGGGTCCAGGCTCCCATCCTGGGGAGGGCCGGCTTGGGCCCGCGAGGGACGTCGCGCGCGTACCGGCTCACCACGGACCCCGATCGATCGAGGACCTCGACGAAGGAAGGAAGGAAGGGCTGCGAGATGGGCGAGTCGGACCACAAGTCGAAGGCCAGCTCCTCGGTTCCAAATCGACCCGCCGGAGCGGATTCGAAAAGGTGGGCCTGGTCGATCACGCGCTCCGTGCCGGCGAGCGTCGCTTCCAGCGGGTTGAGGTGGGCACGCAGGACGGACTCGACCTCGACCTTCAACGTGTCTCGCTCGGCCACGCGCGCCGCGAACTCGGCGGCGAGGGAGGCGACCGAGATCGCCGAGAGGATGCACATCAGGGAGAGGAGGAACGGCCGCGGGCGCGCGAATTCAAGACGGGCGAAGCGATGGGTGGCGCCCAGGGTCGCGGCGAAGAACAGCAGGAGGAGGAGCGGGGTCAGAGGAACACGAAAAAGTGGGGAGGCCGCGGCATGGGCCTCCGGCGTGTGCGGAGAGACGCGCGCGAAAGTCACGCCCCCCGCGCTGATGCTCTCGCCACGGTGATCGTCCGAGGCGGTCGCGGTCTGGTCCGAATAATCGAGGCCCAGCTGCCGCGAGGGATCGAGGACGTCGACCACCTCCATCCGGTCGCCGGCCACACGGCGGGTTTCGAGGAGAGGAGTAGAGACGAGCACGAACCAGGGCGAGGGCCCCTTGCGGGTGACAATCAGGGCGGCGCGAGAACGGGTGGCCGCGACGAAGCGAGTGGGGGTCGACGGGTCGACTTCGGGCAGCCGCATCGGGTCGATGGGCGAGCCCACCCAGGCGACGCGCCGGCCGTCCGCGTCATAGACGCCGATGCTCGAACCGTCGCGCCGATCCATCCGGAGCAGGGTGGAAAAGATCTCCGCCTTCGGCTCGTCGGCCTTCAGCTCCTGCGCCACCGCAGAGGAAAGGCCGGTGGCGCGGTCCAGCAGGGCAAGGGCGCGATCGCGCGCCGAAAGCACCTCGTCCCCCCGGGCGGAACCCGCAAGCCCGAAGGCCACGGCCAGGAAGAGGAGCGCGGATCTCACATCTGATACAGCATGAAGTAGACGACCACACCGGTGATCGAAACGTAGATCCAGACCGGGAAGGTCACGCGTGCGATCCGCCGATGAAGGTCGAAGCGGGCCTGCAGGGCCCGGCTCAAGGTCGCCACCGCAAGGGGCGCCGTGACGGTGGCGAGCACGGTGTGGCTCCGGAGGATGGCGAGGTAGAGCGTGCGCACGGGGCCTTCACCCGCGAACTTCACCGTGCCCACCTGAAAGTGGTAGCCGAGGTAGCTGAGAAGGAAGAGGACCGAGCAGGAGAAGGCCGCGAGCATGAAACGCCGGTGCCTCTCCTTGAGGCCGCGCTTGATACTCAGATATCCGCCGAGCAGAAGCACCGCCGACGTGAAATTCAGAGCCGCATTCACCGCCGGCCAGAGCGGCGAGCTCACGGAAGGCGTACCGGACGCCGTACGGAAAGCCCCTTGAGTCGGTCCCGCACGAAGGCGCGCACGGCGGGGGAAAGGGTCCAGGCGGCGAGGGCAGCCACCACGTAAGGAGTGAAGGCGAGGCCGATGATGGCGTAGTTCATCGCCTCCCGCGTCTCCGAGGATGTGGCGGCGACCGCGTCCCGGCACAGGGCGCACTGGGCGTGGACCGAAGGTGCGGCCAGGAAGGACAAGGCGAGGCCCAGACCCACCGCGGCCATGAGCGCGAGGCGGATGGGGCCGGCGAGGGGCGGGGTTCTCATCGCACGGAGAGAACGAGAACGGACCGGCTCTCGATAACGAGGACGATAGCGAGCGAGAGGAAGAGGAGACCGGCGAGGGCGCCCGCGATAAGGCCGGAACGCTGCGCGCGCTTCAGTTCCATCCACTGAAAAACCAAGAACCAGGCCTGGGCTATCGCGGCCGGCAGCACCACGAGGGCGATGAGGGAGCGGGACGCTCCGAAGGCCACCGCACCCGCGGCGGCGACGAGGCAGGCCCCGCGCACCATCAGGCCGGCGATGCTGCGGTTGGTGGGCCAGTACGGACGGAGCGGGTCGATCATGGTCGATCAGAAGAAGTAGAGGGTGGTGACGATGAAGATCCAGACGAAGTCGACGAAGTGCCAGTACAAGGCGACACTTTCGACCCGCGTCTCATCGGTGGCCGAGTTCGATCCAAGCAGCCACATCATGAGGGCGAGACCCAGCGCGACGTGAAGGCCGTGCAGGCCGGTGGCCAGGAAGAAGACCTGCAGGAACGTGGCGGCGCCCCAGGGATTCGAGGTCAGGGGCACGCCCTGGTTCGGCGACAGAGCGCGCGCCGTCTCGATGAGGTCCGACCACTCATAGGCCTGGATGGCCAGGAACAGAGATCCCGCGAGCAGGGTCCACACGAGCCAGCGCCGCGCGAAGACGACATTGCCCCGGCGGAGCGCATCGAGCGATTCGTTGAGAGTCGCGGAGGAGGCGATCAGGATCAGGGTGGCGAACACCACGGGGCCGAGGGCGAGCGCGTCTCCGGGGCGGGGCCAGGGAACGGTGCCGCCGAATCGCAGGAACAGTCCCGAGGCGAGGATCGATCCGAACAGGAACCCTTCGTTTACGAGGAATGCCCACACGGCCAGGCGGTGCGCCGGCCAGTCGGCGAGCGAGACGGTGCGGGCGGGAGTGGTCGCGGTCATCGCACCCCAAAGAGCAGGAAGAGGATGGCGCAGAGAAGGGCGGTCAGGAAATGGGTGACCAGTCGAGCTGGGAAGAAGCCGCTCGCCGAGGGCCGGGCGGAGGCCGCGCGCAGACTCCACCAGGCAAAAGCGCCCCCCACCGCGGCATGAAAGGCGTGTAGGCCAAGGAGCAGGACGACAAACGCGTTGAAGGGAGTGGTAACGACGCCGGCTCCGAGCACGAGAGACCTGATCACGGCGATCACCGTGACCAGATACAGGCCGCTCCCGCAGG
>CAZYEA010000008.1:0-10820 GCA_964646485.1 uncultured Acidobacteriota bacterium | reverse complement strand
ACGAGAGACCTGATCACGGCGATCACCGTGACCAGATACAGGCCGCTCCCGCAGGCGAGGCCGATCAGGCCAAGCCGTCGCTTCCCTCCTCCGGCCTGCGTCGCGACTTCGATACCGATCGAAGCGGCGAGGGCAAAGGCGAGGAGGGCAAGCGGCCACATCGCGGGCATGGGCCGCCAGTCCGAAAACGACCGTCTCACGAGATAGGCGCTCGAGAGCGAGGCGAAGAGCATGGTGGTCGCGGAAAGGGCCGCGACGACCGCAACGCGCGTGGCGTTTTCGACCTCGTTGGGTCGGTCGAGGGTCGAGGCCTTCGGGCTCAAGACGAGTGTTCCTCGGCGCCGGGCTCCGTCCATTCGAGTGTCCCCGCCTGCCAGGGATTAGGGGTCGCGCGCACCCCGCCGCGAAGGCTCCAGAAGAAGTTCACGAAGAACAGGATCTGGGCGAGAGCGAGGGCGATCGCCGCCCAGGTGATGAAAGCGTTCGTGGCGGCGAGCGGCTTCAGGTAGTCGTATTGATAGGGGTCGTAGACCCGGCGCATCTGGCCCTGCAGGCCGACCAGATGCATAGGGAAGAAGGTCGCGTAATAGAAGACGAAGGTCAGCAGGAAGTGGGCGACTCCGAGCTTCTCGTTCATGAGGCGGCCGAAGAAGAGCGGGAACCAGTAGTGGACGCCTGCGAACACCCCGAAAAGCGCCGCCCCCGCCATGATGATGTGGAAGTGACCGACCACGAAGGCGGTGTCGTGGAGCTGAATGTCGATCTGGGTCTGGCCGAGCCAGATTCCGGAAAGGCCGCCGGTGACGAACAGCGAGAAGATGCCGAGCGCCCACAGCATCGGCGTGGTGAGTCGCAGCGGACGGTTCCACAGCGAAGCGATCCAGTTGAACACCTTCACCCCGGAGGGCACGGCGATGAGCGTGGTGGTCACCGCGAAGGCGGAGCCCAGGAACGGGCTCATGCCGGAGACGAACATGTGATGACCCCAGACCAGGAAGCTCATCCCCGAAATCAGCCCCATCGCGAACACCATCGACGGGTATCCGAAGACGCGCCGGCCGGTGAAGACGGTGAAGAGGTCGGAGGTGATGCCGAGGGAGGGCAGCATGAGGATGTAGACCTCGGGATGTCCGAGAAACCAGAAGAGGTGCTGCCAGAGGATGGGCGATCCTCCGCCTCCGGGAAGAGCCTCGCCCGAGAGCACAAGGCCCGCGGGGATGAAGAAGCTGGTGCCCGCATGGCGGTCGAGGAGCAGCATGGCCGCGGCCGCGGTCAGGGAGGGAAAAGCGAGAAGGCCGAGGATGGCCGCGTAGAGCATCGACCAGGTGAAGAGCGGCAGCTCCATCATGAGCAGGCCGGGCCGGCGCAGAGCGAGAATGGTGGCGAGGAAGTTGAGGCCGCCCAGGGTGAAGCTCACGATGAAGAGGGCCATGGCCACGAGCCACAGATCCTGTCCGAGATTCGATCCGGCAATCGCACCCTTGAGCGCGGAGAGCGGCGGATACGCGGTCCAGCCCGAGGCCGCGGGCCCCAGGGGCACGAAGAAGGACGCGAGCATCACCACGGATGAAATCGCGTAGATCCAGTAGGAAAGCGCATTCAGGCGCGGGAAGGCCATGTCCTTCGCTCCCACCTGCAGCGGAATCAGGAAGTTCCCGAAGCCGCCGATGAGGGCGGCGGAGAGCACGAAGAAGATCATGATCGTGCCGTGCATGGTGAAAAGAGCCGCGTAGAACTCGGGCTTCATGATGCCCTCGTCGAACCCCTGAGGAAGAAGGCGGGAGGCGGCGCGAAACTCGTGCGCGGGCCAGGCGATCTGCATGCGGACGAGGAGGGCGAGAAGGCCGCCCACGAGCGCCATGGCCATCGCGGTCATCAGGTATTGAAGCCCGATGACCCGGTGATCAAGGGAGAACACGTAGCGGGAGATGAATCCTCGAGGTCGATGGTCGCCGCTCACTGGAGGGACTCCTTCACCTTCGTCATCCACTCGGCCGCGGGCACCACCTGAACCATGGCGCGCATCCGGTAATGGCCGAGGCCGCAATGCTCGGCGCAGGCAAGCTCGAAGTTCCCCGAAACCGTGGGAGTGAAGGAGAACTCGGTGGCGATGCCGGGCATGGCGTCGCGCTTCACCCGGAAGGCGGCCACGAAGAAGCTGTGAATCACGTCGAGCGAACGAAGGCGAACGCGAACCTGACGCCCCTCCGGCAGGATCAGCAGTCCCTGGGGAAGAACGATGTCATCCTCGGCCGCGGGGTCCTTCTTGTCCAGACCGATGAAATTCAGTTCGGCCTGATCGACGAGCTTCGGGTCGGTGCGTCCCAGGATCCCGTCTTCGCCGGGAAGGCGGAAATTCCAGGCGAACTGCTGGGCCACCACCTCAACCACGACCGAAGGCTCCGTGCCCGCCTTGTCTGTCCCCGCGAGGGCGCGAGAGTCGAGCTCGGAGTTCACCAGCAGGGCCACGAGAATGACCGCGGTGAGGGCCGTCCACGCGACTTCGACCCGGACGTTCTCGTGAGGGATGCGCGCTTCCTTCGGCTGACGGAGCAGAACCAGGACGAGCGCCAGGTGCGCGCCCAGGAACACGATTCCACTCACCACGAGGTTGATGGAAATGGCGCTGTCGATACGCCCCCGATCGGCCGCCAGGGGAGGCATGGCGTTGGTGGCGAGCGCATAGGCGCCCCACACGACGAACGCCACGGTGAGCAGGGCGAAGGCTCTCGCCAGAGCACCACCGTTCTTGGGAGCGTCGAGACTCATGAAGGCGCCGAGTCTATTGCCCGCGATGCCCCCGTGTCGTGGCGTCCCACCGCGCCGTCAAGGTTGTAGCATCCGCGAGGTTCCTCGCGCGAGCGACCCGAGGCCTGGAGGGCGGATCGAATGAGAGTGTGCGGAAACTGTCACAGCGAAGTTCCGGATGGATCAACGACCTGCGTGAGATGCGGGTCGGAAATGCCGCGCGGGTTCTTCGCCTCGCTGGGCTCTCTCTTCCGAAAAGCATCACCGCCGACGCCTCTTCCCGCTTCGGCTCCGCCCCGGCCTGCAGCCCCATCCGTGGCGCCTTCGAACGGCGAGCCCTTCGCTTTCGAGGTTGAGGATGTCTTCACCATCACCGGGCGTGGCATGGTCACCACCGGACATGTGACGCGGGGGCGCATCGTCATCGGGGACGAGGTCTCCTTTCGCAGCCCCAAGGGGGACCTCGTGCAGCTTCGGATCACGGGCATCGAGGGCCTCGGGAAGCTCCTCAAGGAAGCGAACGAAGGCGAGTTGGTGGGCTTGCTCCTGTCCAAGACCGTGAGCTTCGACGTTCTCCCCAGAGGGACGCGGTTCGAGCGAGCCTGACCGGAACCTGCAGAACGTCGGCGACGTCAGATGTCGGCGCGTTCGAGGCGTCGGCCGGCCCAGAGGGCGGGGACGACGATCCACATCAAGAGGGAGAGTGCGATCAGCGCGGTGGCGCCTGCGGGGCCGTGAGTGAAACGGAGCAGGGCCAGCGAGGCGGCTCCAAAGGCTCCCGTGCCTTCGACGAGCAGAAGCGCTCCCGTGCGCAGCGCGCCAATCGGATTCACCAGGTTTGCCAGGATGAGGACGCGTGAGGCGGCCCCTGAGGGCAGGAAGGTGGCGAGGCCCAAGGCCGCGAGGTCGATGAAGACTTCACCCACAAGCCAGGCCACGAGGGCCAGGGCCAGGGCCTTGGTGCGGCGACGGCCGAAGGCGTCGGCGGACAGAAGGGCGGCGAGAGCCAGGAAGACCGCGGTGGCGAGAAGCGACGCGCCCAGCACAATCACAAAATCGCCGACACCCTCGGGACCCGACTGCGTATAGACGAGGAGGCCGGCGAGGCCGAACCCGAAAGACTGCGCGAGGGCAAGCGCCACGAAGAGCCCCATGAGCCGGCCGAGCAGGACCGTCCACCGCGACACCGGAAGGGCGAACACGACTTCGGCGGCGCCGCGTTCGAGCGACAACGAGAGCACGCCCAGCATCAGGCTGATGAGAGGCACCACGAGGACCACGAGATGCACGAGCGAGGCGGAGGTCCGTGAGAAGTCCTGCACGCCGTGACCGCCGGAGATCACGTAGCCCGCGGCGGCGACGCCGCCCGCGAGGATGGCGAAGACCACCGCGAAGATCTGGGTCCAGCGCGAACGCAGGGCGATCTTCAGTTCCTCGGCGGCAAACAGTCGAAGGTTCATGAGCATCAATCTCCTGAAGGCGGACCGGAGGGGCCAAAGACCTCCTGCAGGGTCAAGGGCTGGCCTCCGCGCGCCGCGGGGTCGGCGTCGCGTGACGAGACGTTCTCGTGGGCGATCAGGTGATGGCCCATGGGCGTCTCCAGGCGGGGCACCCGGGTGAAGACCGCCCGATCTGCGCGCACCCACGTCCCGGTGCGATGGTCGGCGACCCAGGCGAGCGCCCCAGAAGATCCAGACGCGCCCGACTTCACGAAATCGGAGAGGCAGCCGGGGTCGTCGAAGAAGCGGGGCAGTTCGCCAGGGGCGGTGATCTGCCCGGCGAAGTGTGCGTCCGACACCGGCATGCGGCACGAAGCGCACAGGTCGCGGCCCTTCACCAACTCCTCGGGCCGAGGCTCTCCCGCGCACGCGGCGAGTGCGGCCGCGAACAGGAGAAGCAGCGTCTTCCTCATCGGGCCTCTCCCCGCGGGCCGACCATCTCCCGGTAGAGATCGTCGAGCCGTCCGTCCTCGGCCACGAGGTCGACGATCTGGTGCCCACGCGCGAGAAGGAGTTCAATCACCCGCGGGCGAAGCCCGGCCCCGCCGCGAACCACCAGCTCTCCGTCTGCCAGAGTCGCATGAGGCGCCACCATGCGCACGTTCGCGAGCATGGCCTCGTCGGCGGTGGGCACGCGAAGCCTCATGCTCCCCCGCTCGGCCAGCCGGTCCTTCATCTCCCGGCCGGGGATGTCGGCGGCCAGCACGCCGTCGACCAGGATGGCGAAGCGATCGGCCAGGCGTTCCGCATCGCCCATCTGGTGGGAGGTGAAGAGGACAGCGCGACCATCCGCGCGGGCCTTCGCGATGACCTTGTAGAAGGCCTCGAGGCCATCCGGGTCCAGGGCCGCGGTCGGCTCGTCGAGCAGGAACACGGGGGCGTCAGGGAGCAGGGCCACCGCGAGTCCGAGCCGTTGCACCATGCCGCCCGAGTAGGTGGAGACTGCGCGCACCACCGCGCCATTGAGGGAGGCGACGCGGAGAGCGGCCGAGGCGTGAGCGGAGTCGACCCCGCGGATCTGGCGATGGAAGTTCACGACCTCTTCGCCGGAGAGCGATTCCTGGAAGGCCACGCGCTGGGGCAGGAAGGACAAGCAGCGCCGCGCCTCGGGCTCGGTGGAGGGTCGTCCGGGATTTCCCACGAGCACGACGCCACTCGTCGGCTTCACCAGCGAAGCGGCGGCCTTGAGCGACGTGGTCTTTCCCGACCCGTTCGGCCCCAGCAGGGCGACGACTTCGCCCGGGCCCACGGTGAGGTTGAGATTCCTCACCGCCTCGTGCGCGCCGTACTTCTTCGAGAACCCGCGAAACTCGATCATGAGAGGCCTCCCGGACGCTGCCCGAAACGGAAACCGAGAAGGGCGGTGAGCATCAGGCCGAAGGAGATGGCGACGCCGAGCACGCTCGTGGCTCCGCGGGCCTGACCAGCCACGGGCACGGCGGAGAGGAGGGGGGGCTTCGCCAGCGGATGCGCGTCAGCGACCGCGACCTGGCGCAGCACAGGGAAGGTCCGTTCGGCCAGTCCCAGGGCCTCGGCCGCGGGAGTATCGACGAGGAGGTCGGCCGCGATCACGTTGCCGCGGAAGTGGTCGAACACACTGGAGAGCGTGTAGGACCGGTCGGACGCGCCATCCCCATCGAGGTCGGGCTCGAGATTCCCCGTGTAGTAGTTGCCGGTGAAGACGGTGTCCGTCCTCATGCCCACGAGGAGAAGGGGCGTGCGGTTGGACACGAAGGAGTTCGACTCGAACCTCTGGTGATCGACGGAGTCGTACAGAACCACCGCGGCGTCCGAGCCGGCGACCACATTCCGGCGAAACAGGTTCCTCGAAGACCCTTCGACGAAGAGGCCGCGAGCGTTGTCGGCGATGAGATTGTCTTCGGCCACGATGTCGTCACAGGCCTTCAGCAGCAACCCCACCGAAGCGAAGCCGCGGTTGCGGATGAACTGGTTTCTCCGGAAGACGATGCGCTTGGAATACATGATCGCGGCGCCCGCCGCTCCATTCTCGAAGATGTTGTCCTCGAAGACATTGTCGTCGGAGAACATGTAGTGAAGGCCGTAGCGGATGTCCCGAACGCGGTTTCCGCGGATCAGTCCCCCGTTGGAGGATTGCACGTAGAAGCCGTCCCGCACGTCGCGAATCACGTTCCTCTCGACTCGGAAGCCGCGGGAGTTCCAGAGGTGAATTCCCGAACCCTTCTCCCCGGGGTCGAGTCCGGGAATGCCCAGGATCTCGCTGTCCTCGACCACGGTTCCGCTCGACTCGCGGAGATAGATCCCGAAGAGGGAGTTGCGGATCCGGCATCGCCTGATGACCGCATCGGGGCCGGTGACATGAATTCCGGAAGAGTCCCGGCCCAGGTCGCCTCCCCGCTGGCCGTCGATGATGAACCCTTCGATGGTGACCCCGGAGGCCCGGACCCGGACCACGGACCCATGGCCCGACCCGATCAGTGTGACTTCACCCTCGGCGCGCAGGGCAATTGATCGATCGAGAAACAGGTCTCCCCGGTACGTCCCGGCGGGAACCACGACGGTCGGGCCCGTGGCGGAGTCGATCCACTTCTGGATCGGAGAGGTATCCGCAAGCGGTGGGCGTCCTTCGACCTGGCCCGGCGCCACGGCTCCGTCATCCCCGGGAGGTTGCGGGTTGAGCCCCAGCCCCAGAATCAGCCCGACCGCGATCGCCCCGGCCATCATCGGCAGTCCTCAGGCCGCCGTTCCGCTACGGGCGCGGCGCGCGGCCAGGAAGAAGGCGAGAACCAGCAGGAGGGCGCAGGCGCCGAGCGCGTACGACCCCAGGGCCGGGTAGGAGTAGACCTCGAAGTTCGCAAGTTGTTTGTAGCCAAACATCGGCGGCATGAAGGGAGGAATCTGCACGGCGGCGGTGGGCGCGAGGTTGTGCCCGTAGGTCCACATCTTGTAACCGAACGACCACAGCGCGAACCCTCCGAAGTAGACGTAGAGCACGAGCGAATCGACGAGGTGCGTCATCTTCCCCATCACCACGGTGCGCGCGAAGAGCAGGGCGAAGGCTCCGATGACGAAGGGCATCCACTTGAATTCGCCGAAATCCTCGGTGGCGAGGTCGCGCATCCCGATGTAGTGATTGAGGACGTTGATCTCCTTGATGTCCTGGCCTCCGTTGCCCCCGACCAGCTTGTAGCTGTAGATCTGCAGACGCAGACCCTCTGGATACTGGGGGGCGAACATGGTCATGGTGTACAGCGGCGCGGTGAAGGTGGGAATGAGCGCAAGAGCCGCGCACAGGACCAGCACCCGGGGACCAAGGTCGAGAGGCGCGTCCAGGAAGGCATTTGCGCGTTTTAGAAAGTCCCGCATGGGGCACCGCCTTTGAAAAAGGGGCCGTGGTCCTTTGAGGGAGGGAGGACCACGACCCCACAACGCCTTCGCTTCGGGGTTCGCTAGGACGAACCTCAGCGCACGATGAAGTAGCCCTGCATCTCCTGATGCAGAGCCGAGCAGAAGTTGGTGCAGTAGAAGGGGAAGACCCCGGACTTCTTGGCTTTGAAGGTCACGGTCTTGGTCTCGCCCGGATCCACCACGATGTTGATGTTGTAGTCGAGCAGGCCGAACCCATGGAGCTCATCCGTGGTCTGCTCGATGTTGGTGATGGCGATGGTCACTTCGTCGCCCGCCTTCACTTCGAAGTCGGTGGGGGTGAGGGTGGAACGAACCGCCACCATCTTGACCAGGACCTTGTTGCCGTTGCGGGTGACCCCGGTGTCCTTCACATCCCAGACCGCGAGAGGATGCTTGTTCTCCTCCTTGGTATAGACCTCGATGGGATGAAGCTTGTCCGCCTTGATCATCTGGGCGTAGTGGGGCTCGGGCTCGGTGAAGGCGTCGTAGAGGAGCTTCATCTTCTCTTCGGTGATGTCTACGAGCTGCGACGATTCGGGCTGGCTCGGTCCAACCGAGAGATGACGTCCGTGGGAGAGCTTGTTGAGGCCGACGAGGTACTTGCCGTCCGGGCTCACGGTATCGCCTTCGGCCGCGCTCAGGTGTCCGATGGAGTAGGACATGGGGACCTTGTCCACCACTTCCCAGGTGCCGAGCTTCCACTTGGCGATGGCGCTGTCCACGAAGAGCGAGGTGTAGGCCCAGTTGTCCGGGCCGAACTGGGTGTGCAGGGGGCCGAGGCCGACCGTCACTTCCGCGTCCTTGATGTCCTCGTACTTGAGCACGGGGATGCCGTCTTCGTCACCGGTGAAGTTCTTGTTCTTGATCGCGGTCTGGATCTTCTCGATATTGAAGACAGTGGTGACCCCCTGGAGCTTGCCCGAACCCACGATCCACTTGCCCTCGGGAGCCACGTCGACACCGTGGGGCGACTTGCCGCAGGGGAGGAAGTACACGAGGCCGGGGATTTCCTTGGGATCGAGCACCTTGACCCCGCCGATCATCTTGCCCTTGCCTTCGGCCGCCGACTTCTCCGCGAGCTTCCAGTCGACCATGGCGATGTAATCGCGGTCCTTCTGCGAGGCCGTGACTTCGAGCTTCCCCGTGGCCTTCTCGGTGTTGTACGAGGTGAAGAACACGTAGCCATCCGAGGCCTTCTTGCCGGCGTCACCGAGATCGTAATCAAAGGGAGGCATCACGATCTGCCAGCCGAAGCTCATCTCTCCCGACTTGGGGTCGATCTTGACCCCGGTGATCACGCCCTTGTAGTCGCTCGCGTACTTGTCCACGCCGGCCACCGTTCCCTTGGGAATGGGGATGGAGAAGCGAGAGGCCATGACCGAGTACTCGGTGTTGGGCGTGACGAAGGCCGAGGCATGGTTGCCGGACACGTTCGGGATGGGTCCCAGGATCTGCTTGGTCTTGAAGTCGCGCAGGTCGATGCGGGCCACCCGGCCGTTCATCTCGTTGATGAAGAGCCAGCGGCCGTCGTAGTCCCCGTTCGTCTCGGAGAGGGCGGGATGATGAGCGTCTCCCCAGGTGAGGTCGGGGCCGAGCATCTTTTTCGACTCGTCGTCGAAGCCGTAGCCGGTGCCCGGGTAGGGAGTAAAGACGGGGATGGTCGAAAGGTGCCGCATGGAAGGCACGCCATACACGTAGACCTGTCCGGAGTGTCCGCCTGACGAAAACATGTAGTACTCGTCGAGGTCGCCGGGGGCGACATAGGTCTTCTGGGCGGCGATGGCCACGTCGGAGGTGGCCCCTCCTCCGGACTTCTGGGCTCCCTTAGGGGCGCTCGGGGCGCACGCCGCGGCGAAAATCGCCAGGGCGAGGATGCCGTATCGGGACATCTCCGTTGCTCTGATCGTACGCATGTTCACTTTCCTCACCTTTTTGATTTAGTGGCGAGCCGCCACTGGAGCCGCCTGTTTGTCCGCTTTCGCCGCGGTTGCCTTCTGCTTCTCGTACTCCGCGTAGGCTTCGCGAAGCTTCGAAATCGCCACCAGCTTCTCCTCCGGCGTGAGGATGATCTGGCGCGACAGGACCACGGACATGGTGCCCGTGGGTTCGCGCAGGAAGTCGTCGAGAGTGCGCCCGAACCGGGACTGCACGTCCACCACCGCGGTGGAGAGGTCGGGCCCGATCTGGGCCGGGCTCTTCACCCCCAGCGCGGAAATCGAGTGGCACACGAAGCAGCCGGTCTTGACGAACCAGCCGCCGGGGCCGGTCTTCATGCGCTCTTCGTCAGCCCTCTCCTGCTCGGTCTGGGGTTCGCTGTGGGGCACCCCGGGAATGAAGGCGGCCGGGACCGGCGACTTCTTCCAGGAGAGAACCAGCATGGCGAGAGCCTGGGCGTCCTTCGAGGCGAAGTTGAAGTTCGGCATGACCGTCTCGGTCACGAGGGCGCGGGGATCCTTGAAGTGAGCCACATGCCAGGCGAAGGACGTCTTCTGCCCGGAAAGGCGGCCGAAATCGTACTGCTCGGCTTCCTTGTCCCCGACATAGGTGAGGTCGGGCCCGATGGTGCCTCCGCGCCCGTTCACCACGTGACAGCCGCGGCAGCCTTTCTCCTGGACCAGCTTCTTGGCGTGATTGATGGCGTCAGCGCCCTTGGTCTCGCGTTCGTACCGGTGGCAGACGTTGCAGTTCATCTGCATGAGCGCGGCCTTGTCATCCACGAGCGAGTACTCGGTTCCAAGCTGCTTGCCGAGCAGCGGCTCGTTCCAATGCTCGATCGGGCCGTGCGCGGGCTCGGCGTCGATCGCCCAGCCCTGGCCGCCGTGGCAGGACGTGCAGCCGAAGGTCTCCGGCGGATGGCTCTTGAGGATCTCGGGCGGGTGGGTCCGGAACGGCTCATCCGCGGTTTCGAAGCCCTTCCAGCCGAGAGCCTGGTGACAGGTCACGCAGCGGTCGGCCTTGGCCATGCTGGGAATCCAGATCTGCTGGAGGCCGGAAGGGACGGTCTTCGCCTTGTCCGGCCCGAACTTCTCCGAGACCAGCCGCTTGAACTCCATCTGGTACCAGCGCCATTCGTGCTCGCGGTCGTTGCGCGCGAAGAGCACGGTGGAGATGACGAGGAGGACGCCCACCACGGCCAGGACGGGCCGGTCGATCCGGGGATAGGGGGACTTGGTTCGTTTTTCCATG
>CAZYEA010000007.1:1623-44314 GCA_964646485.1 uncultured Acidobacteriota bacterium | reverse complement strand
GGGGGCCAAGGTCGACCTCTTGTACGCGGCGGCGAACGGAATCGGCGGCTCGACCCAGGTGACCTACGCCACCTCCACCAATTACAGCTCTCTCAATGGAGCCTCGCCGAAGTACGTCATCACCAGCGCCTCCCAGAACGACGGCCGGGGCGGCGTTGACGTCACGAACTACGCCTACGAGAACTCCTTTGAGGATGACAAGGAGAAGAAGTGGAACGGTTTCTCGAAGGTCACGACCATTCATCCGATGCTCGTAGGTGAAACCGCCTCGCCCACGACAGTCACGGGTTACATCGTGCAGGGCCCGGCGGCGGGAAGTCTCGAGTGGATGGAAAAGCGCGATGGCGCGAACAAGCTCCTGAGCTACGTGAAGAACACCTACGCCACGACCACGGGCGCGCGACAGACTTCGCTCCTTACCCAGGCCGATAACGAGAGGTACGACGGAACGACCACGGCCCGCTGCACCACGTGGCCGTGCACTAGCGGGAAGCGGACCCGGGCGACCTACACCTACGATAACTACGGGAACGCGAGCGAAGTCCGGAACTTCGGCCTGGTAGGGACGACCGACGCGGGCGGGGTGGAGTCGCCGCTCAGCAGCGACGAAACCACGACCACCACCGGGTATCCCTACAACACGTCGCTCTATATCGTGGGCCTTCCGGGCAAGATCTCGACGTACGCGGGTGTGGGGACCGCGGGGACGCTTCTGGGTGAACAGCGAGTCCTGCTAGACGGCAACACCGCCTGGAATCAGAGCCCGACCAAGGGCGACGCCACCAGGACCGAAGCGTGGCTCACGGGGAGCCAGTACCTGGCAAGCCTCGCCACTTACGACAGCTACGGCAATCAACTGACGTCCACCGACCCCACCAGCCGGACCTCGTCCGCGACCTACGACGCCACCTACCATCTCTTCCCGGTAACGTCGACCAACGGGGCCAGTGAGACCTCGACCACCACCTGGGATCCTCTGTGCGGAGTGCCCGCCACCAGCCAGGATCCGAACCTCCAGACCGCCACCCTGGCGACAGACGCCTTGTGCCGGCCGACCACGACCACCCTGCCGAGCCCATACGGCGTGGTTTCCACCAAGGTGTACTCGGCACTCGGCAATGCGACGACCCAGAAGGTTCGGGTGGAGACTCCAGGGCCCGATGGCGCGAGCGACTGGACCGAGTCCTATTTCGACGGGTGGGGCCGCACTTACCGCACCATCAAGAGAGGCCCGAGTGTCGATGAGTCGATAGTCACGGACGTCCAGTTCGACCAGCGAGGGAATGTCTCGGCTCAGACGGCGCCGTACTACGCCAACGGAACGCCTGTCGTCACCACATTCGAGTACGACGGCTTCAACCGGCCGGTGAGGACGACCCTGCCGGACGGGAAGACGCGACTCACCTCCTACCCGGCGATTTCCGGCGATGGCTTCTTCCAGACCGTCCAGACCAACGAACTGGGGCAGTCGAGCACTACGAAGCTCGACGTGTTCGGAAGAGTTCGAAAGTCGGAGAAGTACACGAGCCTCCATGGGAATCTCGTGACCACGAGGAACTACGACCTGCTCGGCCGCATGACCAGCCTCGTCGACCCTGCGAACAATACGTGGAGCTACACCTTTGACAACCTGAACAGGAATCTCACGAAGGTCGATCCCGACGCGGGGACCTGGACCTACGGCTATGACGATGCGGGCAGGGTTGTGAGTCAGCAGGACGCGAAGGCGCAGACGATCACGCTGGAATACGACGCCGCGGGGAGGCAGACCTTCAAGCGCATCCGCCCAACCGGCGGCCCCACGGGCTCGGTGTCGGAATACGTCGAGACGGTTTACGGGACCAGCACAGCACTCTTCAACAAAGGCCGGGTACTGTCGGTGGCGACAAAGAACGGCGCGGGTGTGGAACAGACCGGAAAACTTGCGTTCGAGTACGACTCGCTCGGCCGCGTGACGAAGCAGACGCGCACGCTCGATGGGACGAACTACGTGTTGGAGCGGAGCTACGACGCGGCAGGATATCTGCGAGGCATCAAGTACCCCGATAACGACATCATCGGCGCGGTCAGCGGCTCCGGTACGGCGCTTGGCTACGACGAGGCGGGGAGGCTGTCGAGCATGCCCGGTATTCTCACGAGCGTGACTTACAACGCCCTCGGAGCGCCGCTGGTGCAGACGAACGCGAACGGAACCACGACCACGAAGACCTACGACGCGAATCGTTTCTGGCTGAAGACGATCGGCACCACCGCTCCGTCGCTCACCCTCCAGAACCTGAGCTACACGTTGAATGACGCGGGTATGGCGACGGTGGTGGATTCGGACGTGGCGAACGAGGACTGGACCTACGGGTACGACGAAATGAATCGGCTCACCTCGGCCACGAACGGCGTCGGCGCGAACAATCAGACCTGGGCCTACGACAGCCTCGGCCGGTTCACGAGCAATTCGAGGGTGGCGTCCACGTTCACGTACCCGAGCACGGGGAATCCACGCCCGCATGCGCCCACGCAGATCTCGGGCGGCGCCCTCGGTACGGTGAACTTCACCTACGACCCGAACGGGAACATGCTCACAGGAAACGGCCGGACGCTGACCTGGAGCGCCGAGAACCTGATCACGCAGGTGGTGGCGAATTCGAAGACCACGAACTTCACGTACGGCCCGGAGGGCGACCGGATCAAGAAGGTGGAGGGGACGAACGTCGCGAAGTATCCGTTCGGGGACGACTACGAGATCGCGCCCTCCGGGACGGTGACGAAGTACTTCAACGCGGGATTTGGAGTGATCGCGAAGAAAGTGGGCACGACGCTGTACTGGTTGCACACGGACCGGATGGGCTCGATCAATGCCACCACGAACGACGCTGGAGCAGAGGTGCTGCGGAGAAGTTACCGGAGCTACGGCGAGCTGCTGGGCCAGACGGGGGCGCACACGGAGTCTCTGGGGTACATCGGCCAGCGAACGGATGAGGAGACGGGGCTCACGTACCTACATGCTCGGTACTACGACCCGCAGTTGGGGATGTTTGTCAGCCCAGATCCAGCCGGCGCTGATCGCAACTCCTATCGATATGCGCTCAGTGACCCCGCCAATCTCAACGATCCGACCGGCTTGAGTACGATGAATTGCGGTGGCGCCTTCCCTGTCCCTTGTAATGAGGATGTCGTCGTGAACGGCAACACGGGTTGGACGCCCGAGATGATTGCGTACGCTCGTGAGTTCTACGCGAACCACGGGTATTGGCCGAACGACCCTTTGGGTGGCCTCGACATGTTCTACAACGATCCCGACCAAGCGACGAAATTCCCGTGTGGCAGCGAGAATGGCGTGGGGCGCGACTGCGCCTTGCCAGTAGGCAACGTCACCGTCAAGGCGATCGAAGACTGCACACCTGGCGTCGGGAAGTGCCCTGGCACCCAAAGCCCTCAAATTACGATCCCGGGCCGCAGCGACGATGTCGAGGGGATGCTGAAGCAGCAGAGAGAGGGCCAAGTAGAGCGAGTCGTTCTTGGAGAGATCGCTCATGCGGCAGTTCGTTCCTTCCCCGGAATCTGCAGTGGTGGCAGCCTTGATCTCGGGTTTAGCGCGAACGATATTGTCGGTGTTGGGTTTGGCGTACGCATTGAGAGTGGCGGGGTCAGGCCCTATGCCGGGTTGGCTCTCGGCGTTGGCGTGAACGTGACGCAGACATACTCCAATAGCTCATCGTCGCAGGGCTTCGAGGACTACATTGGTTGGGTCTACTTCACGTCCACAGGTGTAATGCCAGCAGGGAACATCAGCGCGGATACGAATGGAAACGTCAGCGCGTCGGGCGGTGCTGGCTTTGGCACATCCGGGTTCAGCGGCGGATTCAACTACGTTGGGCCACTCGTTCACGGAAACGTTTGTCGATAATGAGGCACTACTCATGCTCGTGATCCTAGGACTCGTGGGAGGGGTGCTGCTCGTTCGACATCGCAGTTTGGCGGAGGCCTACTACCAGAGCGCTGGCGAGCCCTACCATTTCGGGAGCTTGGCTGGCTTTCGCGCTGCATTCATCGCCCTGTCTTGCTTCCTGATCCTCCTTCCGGTGATGAAGATCGCTCTGAATACAGACTTCCAGCCCTTGTGGTTTTTCTGCGCCTGCACGGCGTTCCTATCTGCTATTAACTCGCACAAGAATACCGAGCGAGCGTTCAGCCCAGGGTCCGCCGAACAGCTGGCTCTGATGCGGAAGGCGCATTTTTGGCTGACGGCGTTCGCCGCAGTCATCGGTGCCCTTGGATCGTTTGGAGTCTTCAGCTCGAAGTGACGGCAGCTGACAAATGGGAGTTGTAGCGGGAGTTCCGATGGCGAAAAGGGAGCAATGAGCGGTAATGATCCGGCGGGGAGTGGGGCGTCGCGGGACTGACGGTCTCTTCTCCGCCAGTGACGTCTCTGGCTTCATTCTAGGTATTGGCGTACCGACCGCCAGGGTTGGTGAGCGGCCCCCCGAAAAGAGGCACACTTAGTATGTCGGTTCTCTTCAATCAGGGGAGAGGACAACATGAAGTTGAAGAGCCGTCGGGCGGACCAGATCATCGGGATCGTGAAGGAGCACGAGGCGGGGAAGAAGGCCCCGGACCTTGCGCGGAGAACGGGGTTTCGGAGCACACGATCTACCGGTGGCGGGCGAAGTACGGGGGCATGAGCGTATCTGATGCGGCGCGACTCAAGGCTTTGGAAGATGAGAACCGAAGACTGAAGCACCTTCTTGCTGAGCAGGTTCTGGACAACCATGCGCTGAAGGTGGCGCTGAGAAAAAACTACTGACGGCCTTGGCCCGGCGTCAGGCGGTGGAGCACGTCAGAGAGACGGGGCAAGCCTGCGCCGGGCCTGCCGCGTTATTGGCATGGGTCCTCGAGTGCGCGCTACGCGCGTCGACGCCCGGAGGTGCCCGGTCTTCGCGAAGGCTGCGGCAGCTCGCGACGGAGCGTCCGAGATGGGGGGTACCGGCAGCTCCATTGGCTGTTGTTGCGCGAGAGAAACCAATCCATCATGCTCACCTCGAACAAGGCGTTCTCGGACTGGGGCCAGGTCTTCGCCGGCGACGCCATCATGGCCTCAGCGGTCCTGGACCGCCTCCTCCACCGCTCCACGGTCATTCAGGCGCGTGGAGACAGCTATCGGCTACGCGAAAAGCCC
Source organism: uncultured Acidobacteriota bacterium (assembly GCA_964646485.1). Taxonomy (GTDB): domain Bacteria; phylum Acidobacteriota; class Vicinamibacteria; order Fen-336; family JAGNNV01; genus JAGNNV01. The sequence goes on along the minus strand of CAZYEA010000007.1, from coordinate 39,144 downwards.
ATGGCCGCGGAGAGCGCCGCAGGCGCATCCGCTCTGGTGATCAAGTGAAGAAGAAGGGCCTGTGGGAGGAGTGGGAAACGCGCAGCGTTTTCCAGGGGGCTGTGGGAACCCGGCCGTCCGCGGCTTTCCATGGACCCGGCGCCTTCCACACGTCTGGCGATCTACGCGAGCAACCTGTCGCGTACCCGCATCTCTGTCGCTCACTATCAACCCAAGGGGGTCAATTTTCGATGAGCGCAGAGGGTCAATTTTCAGTGAGCGTTGACATTAAGAGCCGTCGCTATGTGAATGGCATCGGCCGCTCCCGCGTTCTTCGCCCGCAGGATCGTGGCGGCCTCCAGAATGGAGTCGGAGAGGCTGACGATTTCGATCGCTGGACTTTCGAAGAGGCGATCGTAGTGGGCAAGCAGCTCGAGATTGCCCGTCCTGATGGGCTTGCAACGGACTTCCAGACGCGTGAGACGGGAGGTCAGAAGCGTGATGCCGGGATCGAAGCGCGCTTGACGCAGCCACGCCATGGCTCCGCTCTTGAGGCCTGGCTCGCCTTCGAACGCGTAGATGATCGGATTGGCGTCTATGTAGAGGCGCACTATCGCCAGGAACCTCGTTCCTCGGCGATCTGGCGATCGATGTCGTCCTTTGTACGGTGGCCTGCGGGAAGGCTCTCAAGAAAGGCAACCAGGTCGTTGAGCGCGGCCGTGTTCGTGCGACTGACGCGGAACCCGCGCACCTCCACGCGCTCGATATCGGCAGGAAGGGGAGCGTCCAGACGGATCGTCCCGTCCTCAATATGGGCCGGAATGGTGATGGATTCGGACATTCAGAGAGTCCTCACCGCCAATGCTAACCGCTGTCGGTGATCTCTCCTGGAGACGGCAACGGACCCCGGTCCGGACCGAAACTTCGGGTCCCTCGCGATGACGGCCCGGGCGTTTCGTAGTCCGTGGACCGCCTCGCAAATGACCACCGCGGTTCGCGCCCCCTGCCTACGCCGGGGTCAGCCAGTGAAGCCCATACGCCAGGACCACGATCACGGCCAGCGCGCCCGCGCCGAATCGGGCGGGGGCGTAAGTCGAACGCTCCGGCGCTGCGGAACGCCGGATCAATCGGGTCGCGATCCACAGGGTCAGCAGAATGAGCGCCGCCTTCTCGAGGTCGATGACATAGGCGATGTCTGAGAACGAATTCCCGGGCAGGCTGGGCTCGAAGTTCGTGGCCGGGTTCGCGAACATGGTGCGGTATGGATTCACGTTCCGCCTCCAGTCGCTCGTCATGGTGTCCGTGATCTGAACGCCCAGCACAAAGAGCGCGACCGCTGCGGCCATAAAGGGCGCCGGGGGCCGCGCGCGAAGAGCGCCGGCCAGGTACAAAGCAGGCACGAAGACGACCGGCGCCATGAGCCTCGCGGGCGAGCCGAGCGAGGCGCCGTCGTGCACGGCTGAGGTCAGCCACACCACCGCGAAGAGGCACCAGAGCTCCACCGTCGAACGGGACGGACGCTTGAGCGCGCCTAGCGCCATCACTCCGAGAACCAGGACGGGAGCGAACACGAAGAGCCCGTCACGCCCACCCACCAGAGCCTTCACGAGGCCGGCGGCGAAGCGCAGCGACAGGGGATTCGGCGAACCCACGTACTCCTCGGCCTGGCGGATGTAGAGGCCCTCCGGCCGGAAGAGTCCCGAGAGGTGATGACAATAGAGAAGAGAGGTGAACGCGGTCAGGAAGAAGCCGAAGGCGAAAGCGACCTTCACGCGCCGAGAGGTTGCGGGACGAAAGACCCCGATGGCCGCGAAGAGGGCTGCCACCACGGTGAGCTTGGGGTGGATCCACAGCAGGTACCCGCTTACCAGGCCGCACGCGAAAGCGCTCGGCGCCCCGAGCACTCGCTCGCTCGTGCGCAGGCGGCGGAAGAGCCACGGGAACAAGAAGAGCGCCAGACTCTCGGGAAAGAGCTGATAGCCACCGACGAAGACCGGCGCCGAGAGGAAGACCGTCAGCACCAGGATTGCGGAAGTGGCGCGGTCCGAGCTCAACTCGATCCCGAGCCGCCACAGCTCGCGTGCGCCCAGGATCCACACAAGTGCCAGCAGGACGAAGACGTAGATCCCCGGATCGCGCCCCGGCAGAACCCACTCGCCCACGCCGAGCGCCACCGCGACGAGTGCCGGGAGTCCGGGAGGCTGCAGGTGATAAAGACCCCCGTCGAGGCCGCGGATCGTCCAGTTGCCCGCGTCCCACACGTGATCGCCCGGAACCACCACCGGAAGGAAGAGATTTCCGACCGAGTCCCGGGTGACGAGAACGAGGTTCTTCACCTGCCGCATCCTGGTAGCGAAGTCCGGTGTCTCGGTGCGTCCGCCGCTCACGTCGGCGTCGGTGTCGCGCAGCAGGCTGAAGGCGATCCGCAGGTACTTCGGCTCGTCGCCGCCGAAGGCCTCCGCCTCCTTCTCCTGCTGGGGCACGCGCGCGAACGAGAGAACCGCGAGGAGAGCGAGTGCCGCCACCGGAAAGGCCCGGTGCGAGAGGACGGACTCGATCGCGGGGACGAGGGTTGGGGCCGGCGTTCGTGCGCGCAGCGTGGTCCACACCACGACCAGGCCCCCGAGCAGCATCATCAGGTCCCGCCCGGGGAAGAGCAGGTACGCGAGGAGCGGAGGCAGGTCGCGGGCGGCGAAGACACCGCTCACGAGGAAGGGCAGAGCCGCGATGAGAAGCCCGACCCCGAGGTTGATCAATAGACCGCTATTTCCGATTCTTGACGTAGGTGTCGAGCCAGCTCGCCATTTCGTACAGCGTGTGTCCCACCGATTCGCGGGCCCGATAGCCGTGCGCCTCGGCGGGGAGGAACACGAGTTTGGCAGTGGCTCCATGACCTTTCAAAGCCGCGAAGAAGCGTTCCGATTGAATCGGGAACGTGCCCGTGTTCGTGTCCGCGGCCCCGTGGATGAGCAGGATCGGCTCTTTGATCTTGTCCGCGAAGGCGAAAGGCGACATCGCCATGTACGTCTCCTCGGCCTGCCAGAACGTGCGGTCCTCGGCCTGGAAGCCGAAGGGAGTGAGAGTCCGGTTGTAGGCCCCGCTCCGCGCGAGGCCGGCCGCGAAGAGGTCCGTGTGGGCAAGGAGATTCGCGGTCATGAACGCGCCGTACGAGTGGCCGCCCACTGCAATCCGCTTCGGATCGGCGACGCCCAGATCCACGATCGCCTTCACTGCGGCCTCGGCCGAGGCTGTAAGTTGGGGAATGTAGGTGTCGTTCGGCTCCTTGCCGTTCTCGCCCACGATCGGCATCTTCGGATCGTCGAGAATGCCGTAGCCGAGGGTGAGCAGGAACAGATGGGAGGCGCCCTGCGGGCGCTGGAATCGATAGGGCGAGCCGCTCACCTGCGAAGCGGCCGAGGCCGAATTGAACTCCTGCGGATAGGCCCAGAGCAGGAACGGAAGCGGCCCCTGCTCCTTCGTGTAGCCCTTCGGAAGATAAAGACTCGCCGTGAGGTCGACGCCGTCCTTGCGCTTGTAATGCAGCACTTCGGGCTTGAGTTCCCCAAGCTGTGGGGTCGGGTCCGCAAAGTCGGTCAGGCGGGTCTCGGCCCGGGTGGTGAGGTTTACGGTCAGGTAGTTCGGAGGTTCGGTGACGGACTCCCGGCGGAGGAGCAGAGTCTTGCCCCCGTCGAGAACGGCGATCGGGTCCTCGTAGCGCGGCGCCGTCGATCGGAAGAGGCGCGTGCTCTTGCGAGTCATGAGGTCGAAGCTGTCGACGAAGGGCCGATCGCCTTCGGGAGAGGCGCCGAGTCCCGCGAGGTAGAGGGCCTTTCCATCCGCCGTGGTCTGCAGCACGGGTCCGTTCACTCCCGGGGCGGTCAGGAACTCCCCGGGGTCGCCGTAGCGATCCTCGGAAGAACGATCGAACAGCAGCTCCGGCGCCGTTCCGGTGCGCAGTCGCCAGGTTCGGGTGCGCCGCGTCTTGTTCCAGTGCTCGGCCACGATGGCCGAGCCGTCGCTTCCGAAATCGGCGCCGTCATATCGATACTCGAATTCGACGAAGGTCTGAGGCGCGCCCGTGAAGGGACTCGCGAGCGTCATGAAAGCGTCGCGCTTCGCCGCCGCGTTCGCAGGGTTGCCCTTGTCCAGCGCCTCGGCCCAGGTCAGGGTCGAAGGGGCGTCGCCACGCCACGAAAGATCGCGCGGTCCGATGGGCACCGCGTCGTTCGAGATGGAGATGCCGTCCTGAAGAGGAGTCTCCGCGAGGCGCTTCGCGAGGGTGCCGTCGGAATTCCAGATTTCGGTGGTGGTGGGGAAGCGGGAGAAAGGCACCACGTAGCTGAAGGGCCGGGCGATCCTCTGGATGGCCACGTACCGGCCATCGGGCGAGGGCAGGACGCGGCGATACAGAGCCCACGGGCCGATGGGGACGGCCGCGCCATCGAGGGTGATCCGCACCGGCCGGGAGGTCGCGTAATGCTCGAAGAGCGCCTCGTCACCCTGGTCCTGGAGCATGTCCTGGTAGGTCGGATTGGGAGCGGAGCTGCCGCGGGTTTCCTGGATGGCAGGACCGGTGGGGATCGTCGGCTTCATGGGCGGCTTCGCTTCGGTGCGGGTCAGACACACCACCGCGACGCTCGCGGACCAGGAACATGCCGAGGTGAGGACGGAAGAGAGTCGGGCGTCCGACACCTTTCGGCTCGCGCCCGTGGCCACATCCGCGATCGCGAGTTCGAGTCCGTCTTCCGTGCTCAGAATGACGGCGAGGGATTTTGAGTCGGGCGAGAAGAAAGCCTGAGCGATGCGCCGCCCTTCAGGAATTTGGACTTTCACGGGCGCCGGCAGTGCGCTCGCGGGCGCCTGTTTCTTCGCCGGTTTCCCCCGGGCGGGGAGGGCCGCAGCGGATGGAACCGGGACGAGCTTCAGGCCGGTCATGAATGAATCGCGGGAGCCCGCATACGTGCGTGGGTTGATGCGAATGCCGGCGAGGCGCAATTCGGGTGCTCCAACTTCCGAAATGGGCGGAAGTGCCGGGCGATCCATCACGAGCAGCCACTTCCGATCCGGGGAGAGCCGCACCGCTGGCGAAGGAGCGGCGTCGAGGATCGCGGGTATGGGGGCCGGGGGTTCCTTGTATTGGGTCGCGTCCGCGGGGAGCATGATCGCGACGAGGGCAATCAGTGAGAGATTCATCGGGAACTCCGTTTCGTGGGGATGAGAGCGAGAGAAGTCTAGGGCCATTTTTTTGAACGGCCGGCCGCGGCGAAGCGGCGCCCACCCGGGCGGGCGGCTAAGCTTCAGCCCGAAGATGTCCGACAAAACAAGCACTCTGGTCCCCGAATGAGCACCTGGATCGTGACCGGGGGCGCCGGGTTCATCGGCTCGAACTTCGTCCGCCGGGCGTTTGCCACGACCCCCCATCGGCTGGTGGTCTTCGACTCTCTCACCTACGCCGGGCACCTCGAGAGCATCGAGGATCTGTTCTCGGCCGACCGGGTGTCGTTTGTGAGGGGGGACATCGCGGATCGGGACTCCGTCCGCGCGCTTCTCGCCGAGCACCGACCCCAGGCCATCGTGAATTTCGCGGCTGAGTCCCACGTCGATCGCTCTATCGACGGTCCGGGCGACTTCGTCCGCACCAACGTGAACGGGACCTTCGAGCTCCTCGAGGGCGCCCGCTCGCTGCTGCAAAGCCTGCCTGAGGAGGAAAGCCGCGCCTTCCGTTTCCTCCATGTCTCGACCGACGAGGTCTATGGCTCCTTAGGCGAGACCGGGGCCTTTCGTGAGGACACTCCCTACGCTCCGAACTCGCCCTACTCCGCCTCGAAGGCCGCGGCCGACCATCTCGTGCGCGCCTGGCACGAGACCTACGGCTTGCCCGCTCTGATCACGAACTGCTCGAACAACTACGGCCCCTACCAGTTCCCCGAAAAGCTCATCCCCCTCATGATCATGAACGCGCTCGAGGGAAAGAGGCTTCCGATCTACGGCGACGGCGGCAATATCCGGGACTGGCTGTACGTGACCGATCACTGTGACGCCATCCTGGCCGCGCTGCAGCGGGGCAAAGTGGGTGAGAAGTACAACGTGGGCGGAAACTCCGAGCGCACCAACCTGCAGGTCGTGGACGCGCTTTGCGCGGCCATCGAAGCCGAACGGCCCGCGCGCGAAAACCACGCGCTCGCGGAGCAGGGCTTTACCTCCTACACCGACCTCAAGACCTTCGTGAAGGACCGGCCCGGCCACGATCGCCGGTATGCCATCGACGCCTCGAAGATCCGGAGTGAACTCGGATTCGCTCCGCAACATCCCTTCGAGACGGGCCTGCGTCTCACCGTTCGCTGGTATCTCGACAACGCCGAGTGGACGACCGCGGTCACCCAGGGGAAGTACAACCGCGAACGCCTCGGGCACGCGGTGAAGGTCTAGGAGGCCGCCATCAAGGGAATCATCCTCGCCGGCGGCTCGGGCGGGCGCCTCTCTCCGCTAAACCTCGCCGTGTCCAAGCAGCTTGTTCCGATCTATGACAAGCCGATGATCTATTACCCTCTGACCACTTTGATGCTCGCGGGGATCCGCGACATCCTCGTGATCACCACTCCCGAGGACCAGGAGGGCTTCAAGCGCCTCCTGAAGGACGGCTCGCAGTTCGGCATCCGGCTCGAATACGCGGTGCAGCCGAGCCCGGACGGCCTCGCTCAGGCCTTCATCATCGGCCGGGAGTTCGTGGGCGGGGAGGCGGTAGCCCTCGCCCTCGGCGACAACATCTTCTATGGCGACGGCCTGCCCCGCGATCTTCAGGCCGCGGCCCGTCGCGAAAGCGGCGCCACGGTTTTCGCGTATCGGGTCAAGGATCCCGAGCGGTACGGTGTCGTGGCCTTCGACGAGGCGGGCCGGGCCACGAGCCTCGAAGAGAAACCGACCCAGCCGAAATCGAGCTACGCGGTGACCGGCCTGTACTTCTACGACAACCGGGTTCTCGACATCGCCGCCAACCTGAAGCCGTCCCCGCGCGGCGAGCTCGAGATCACCGACGTGAATCGGAAGTATCTGGAGCTCGGCGACCTTAGCGTGGTCATCCTTGGCCGGGGAATGGCCTGGCTCGACACCGGCACCCACGAGTCGCTCCTGCAGGCTTCCACGTTCATCCAGGCCATCGAAGAGCGGCAGGGCCTCAAGGTCGCGTGTCCCGAGGAGGTGGGCTTCAAGATGGGCTTCATGACCCTCGACGAAGTGGAGCGGGCGGGGAAGGTGATGGCCAAGAACGAATACGGCCAGTACCTGCTGCGGATGGTGGCCGAGGAAAAAGGGGCTTGAAGGTCACCGAGACGAATCTGCCCGGCGTGCTGATCATCGAGCCGAAGGTGTTTCAGGACGCCCGCGGTTTCTTCCTCGAAACCTTCAGCGCCAGCCGCTATGAGGCCGAGGGAATCGTCGGTCCCTTCGTCCAGGACAACCACTCACGCTCCCTCAAAGGAACGGTGCGCGGCCTGCACCTGCAGGTGATGAAGCCGCAGGGCAAGCTCATGCGCGCGGTCTCGGGCTCGATGCTCGACGTGGCCGTGGACGTGCGGGTGGGATCGCCGACCTTCGGGCAGTGGACCTCGGCCCTGCTCTCGGGCGACAACTTCCGGCAACTCTTTGTACCCCCCGGCTTCGCCCACGGCTTCGCGGTCCTCTCGGACGTGGTGGATGTCGAGTACAAGTGCACCGACTACTACGATCCTTCGGACGAACTCACCGTGCTCTGGAACGATCCCGCGATCGCCATCGACTGGCCGGTGAGCGAACCGACCCTCTCGAGCCGCGATCGGGGTGCTCGGGCCCTCGCCGATCTCGTCGATCGGCTTCCGAAATACGTCCCCCGATGAAGATCCTCCTGACCGGCGCCCAGGGGCAACTCGGCCGCCAGCTCCAGGCCAAAAACCCCGGTCATGCGATCACACCTCTGTCCCACAAGGATCTCGACATCGCGAATCTCCCGCTCGTTCGGGAAGCGGTTCGAGCCGCCCGCCCCGACCTCGTCCTCAACGCTGCCGCATTCAATGATGTGGACAGGGCGGAGGCGGATCCCGATGCCGCCTTGGCGGGAAACGGCGTCGGTCCGCGGAATCTCTCGCTCGCCGCCGCCGAAAACGCGGCGGCCGTCCTGCATGTTTCGACCGACTACGTTTTCGACGGGCAGAAGACGACTCCGTATCACGAGTACGACCGCCCCGCCCCGCTTTCGAACTATGGTCGCAGCAAGCTCGCGGGAGAAGTCGCGGTGCGCGAGCTCAATCCCCGGCACTACGTGGTTCGAACCTCGTGGGTCTACGAGCCCCACGGAAACAATTTTCCGAAGACCCTGTACTTCCTCGCCCTCAAGCACAAGGAAGTGAAAGTGGTGAGCGACGTGAAGGGCTCACCTACATCCGCGGCGCATCTGGCAAGGGCGATCCTCACTCTCATCGACACCGGCGCCTTCGGCACCTACCACCTCGCGGGCGGCGGCCCCGGCGCCTCGTGGTTCGACCTTGCGACCCACTTCTTCCGCGAGCTGCGCCTGGACACGCACGTCCTTCCCGTAGCTTCGACCGAGTTCCCTCGTCCCGCCCCGCGCCCGCGCTACTCCGTGTTGCGTACAATCCAGCAGCCGCAAATCGTCCTGCCGCCCTGGCAGGACGGAGTCGCGGAGTTCGCCCGAGACGTCAAAGCCCAGTTTGGAGACCTTCAGAAATGAGATTCCTGGCCACCGCGACCCTGGTCGCCTTAACCGCCGCTCCCACCTTCTCTCAGGAGAAGGTCGACTATGCGGCCATTCAAAAAATTCGCGACGAGGCCCTCGGCACGAACTCCCAGGTCATGGAAACCCTGAGGCAGCTCACCGACGTGATCGGTCCTCGCCTCACCGGCTCGCCCCAGCTCAAGACCGCCAACGAATGGACGCGCAAGCAGCTCGAGGACTGGGGCATGGCGAACGCGCACCTCGAATCGTGGGGCCCCTTCGGTCGCGGCTGGTCGTTCGACAAGTCTTCGGTGACCATGGTGTCGCCCCAGGGACAGGCGGCGCCCCTGATCGCCCTGCCCAAGGCCTGGACGCCGGGGACGAACGGCGCGGTGCGCGGGAAAGTCATTCGAGCCGGCCGGCTCGAATCCGAGGCCGATCTCGAGAAGTGGAAGGGCAAACTCGAGGGAGCGATCCTGCTGATCGGCGACGCCCGCGAACTCGCGGCGCCTTCGAAGAACCTCTTCGAGCGCTACGACGCCGATGAACTCGCGAAACTGAGTCTCTTCGAGATCCCGCGGCCCCGGGTCACCCCCGGCGCCGCCGCGGGCGGTCCGACCGCCGACCCTCAGGGCTTCGCCCGCCGCTTCGCCTTCGGGAAGACCCTCCGCGAGTTCCTCGCCAAGGAGAAGGCGCTCGCCACCATCGAGGCTTCGGGGCTCGATGCGAGCATGATTCGCCTGGGCGGGGGCGGTTCGCGCGAGAAGGGCGAGGAGCCCGGCCCGCTCGCCCTGGTGATGGCGGCCGAGCACTTCAACCGAATTGCGCGCCTCATGGACAAGAAGGTCGAGGTCGAACTGGAGATCGATGTCCGCGCGCGCTTCCATGACGACGACCTCAACGCCTACAACACCATCGCCGAGATCCCCGGGAGCGATCCCGTGAAGAAGAACGAGATCGTCATGGTGGGCGCGCACCTCGACTCCTGGCATCCGGCGACGGGTGCGACCGACAACGCCGCGGGTTCGGCGGTCGCGATGGAGGTGATGCGGATCCTGAAGGACATGAAACCGAAGCGCACCATCCGCATCGGTCTTTGGAGCGGCGAGGAGCAGGGCCTGCTCGGCTCCGCCGCGTATGTCCGCGAACACCTGGGCGCGCGTCCCTTGCCTCCGGCCGACGCCCGCGGTCTCCCGTCCTTCATGCGCCCGCCCGCGGGGCCTATCACCCTCAAAGCCGATCACGCGAAGTTCTCCTCCTACTTCAACCTCGACAACGGCACGGGCAAGGTCCGGGGCGTCTACGCTCAGCAGAACGCGGCCGCGGTTCCGATCTTCGAGTCGTGGATCAAGCCCTTCGAGGACCTGGGCGTCACCACGGTGAGCATGCGCAACACCGGCGGCACCGACCACCTTTCCTTCGACGCGGTCGGCCTGCCCGGCTTCCAGATGATCCAGGACGAGGCGGACTACGACACCCGCACCCATCACACCAACCTCGACACCTACGATCGCATCCAGCGCGACGACATGATGCAGGCGTCCGCGGTGATGGCGTCGCTCGTCTATCACGCGGCAAATCGGGACGATCTGTTCCCCCGAAAGCCGCTGCCCAAGGACACCATTCCCGCCCCAGCACCTTCTCCGTCTCCCGCCGCAAAGAAGAAGTAGCCTCAGGCTCCCGCGCCGAACGCGGGCTATCCTGATCCACATGTCGACCGCGCCAGACAACGCATGGCGGCGCAAAGGCCGAAAGCCCTTCGGGGTGATCGGCCTTTTTCTTTCCGTCTACTTCATCACTCGCCTCCTCGGCCTGGACGCGCTCCCGATCTTTCTCGACGAGGCGGTGCACCTTCAGTGGGCGGAGCGTCTTTACAGCGAGGGCCGGATCCTCCGGCCGGTGGGCTCGGGGCGTCTGCTTGCGGTCGCGGCCTACGGACTCGCCCTCCCGTTCGAGGACCGCCTGTGGGCCGCTCGCATCGTCTCGTCGCTTGCGGGTGCGATCACCCTCGTCTTCACCATGCTCCTGTCGGATCGCCTCTTCTCTCGGAGGGCGGCGGTGGTGGCGGGAGCGCTCTACGTTCTCTCGCCCTTCGCCCTTACCTACGATCGCCTGGCCCTCTCCGACGGCTTCCTGAGTGCGTGCCTGACCGCGCTCATGTTCGCCGTGGGGCGGCTCGCGGACCGTCCGGACGACACCTCTCGCCGGCTCGCCGTTGCCGCCCTCCTGACCCTCGCCGTCCTGTCGAAGGTTTCCGCTCCCCTGTTCTTCCTCTCCCTTCCGCTCGCCGTGGCGCCTCTCGCCCCGGATCGACGGTCCGCGCTCAAGGCCATGGTCCTGGCGGGTGCTCTGGGCCTGTGCGGCGCCTCCCCCATGTTGTGGTTCTTCGCCGGGAACAGCGGGGAGATCGCAGCCCAGCACGTGGTGGATTCCGCAATCGCCGGCGCGACCGTGGCGGCGACTCTTCTGGACATGCGCCAATGGGTGGTCGCCTACTTCACCGTGCCGGCGCTTTTCGCCGCGGGCTTCTCGCTTCTTCTCCTGCGGGACGGTCGGGCTCTGTGGCTCGCCGGGTCGCTGGCTCTCCCCTTCGCGCTTTTCGCCCTGTTCTCTCAACCCTGGTCCGCGCGCTATGTGCTTCCGACTCTTCCCCCTCTGCTCATCCTGATCGCCGGAGGGATCGACGGACTTGCCTCCCGCCTCCGCGGGGGAGCCCTGACCGCGACGCTTTCGACCGCCCTGGCGTCGGTGGCCTTCGTCCCCTTCGACCTCTCGCTCCTCTTCGAGCCCGCTCGCGCGCCCTTTCCTCCCGACGACCGTTCGCAGCTCGTCACCGGCTGGCCTTCGGGCTTCGGGGTCAGGGAGATCGCCGACCGGCTCAAGGCTGAGGCCCGGGGCGGCCCGGTCCTGGCCTACGTCGACAGCGGGGGCACGCGAACCCTCTCCACGAGCCTGGCCGTTCTCCTGGCCCAGCATCCCTCCATCCACCTGGTCGAAGGCGATTTCGAGTCCGCGGCGTTCCGCGCCTCGATGGGCGGGGCTCGCTCGGGCGCGCGCGAGTTTGCGATTCTCAGCCCGCGTGCTTCGGGCTTGGACTTCCGTCTGCAGGCCGAAGGAGTCGCACTGACGCGGATCGAGGCCTACGCGCGTCCCGGGGGAGAGTGGGCGGGCACCTTGTTCAAGGTCGTACCCCGGACCGAATCCCTGCCTTAGGGGCGGGTGTTCTAGGATGCTCCGGTCTTCCTAACCTCATGAGCCCTCTCGCCCCGGTTTTCTTCATGGCTGCTGCTGCGATCGTCAAGGGGCCGGCGCAAGCGCCGCCGGCCACGAGCCCCGATCCCGCAGCGTTCTCGGCGCGACGGCTCGCCGCCTTGAAGATCATCGGCGAGAGCGGGGCCGAGGTCTCGATCGCCTATCGGACCCTCGATGGCTCTGAGGAGTGGATGCACGAGGCGGACAAGGTGTACCACGCGGCCAGCACCATGAAAGTCCCGGTCCTGATCGAACTGTTCCGGCAGGAGGCGGAGAAGCAGCTGAGCCTCTCCGAAACCCTGTTGGTTCGAAATGAATTCAAGAGCGTGGTCGACGGGTCGCCCTACTCGATGGATCTTGGGGAGGATTCGGACGACACCGTCTACAAGAGCGTCGGGAACCCCATGACCCTGAAGGATCTCGGGGTGCAGATGATCACCGTCTCCTCCAACTTCGCGACCAACCTGCTCATCGACCGGCTGGGAGTGAAGAACGTGCGCGCTACCGTCGAGGCCATGGGCGCCTACGGGCTGGAAGTGAGGCGCGGGGTCGAGGATCAGAAGGCCTTCGATCAGGGCATCATCAACGAGACCACCGCGCGGGGCCTCTTCGTGGTCATGAACGCGCTCGCTCAGGGCCGGGCGGTCTCCAAAGCGGCGAGCGAGAGGATGGTGGAGATCCTCTCCGCGCAGAAGTTCAACGACGGCATCCCGCGGGGCGTGCCCGAGGGCACGAAGGTGGCCCACAAGACGGGCACGATCACGAAGATCCACCACGATGCCGCCATCGTCTACGGCGCACGGCCCTGTGTGCTGATCGTGCTCACGCGGGGGCTCGAAAAGGAAGCCGACAGCGACGCCCTGATCGCCCGGATCACTCGGGCCCTGTTGCCCTAGACGGACGCGTGCCCGTCTTTTCCGATCTGAACGCTGAGGCGAGTCGAACGCTTCGCGAAGCGATGGGTGCGGGCCATTTCCCGTCAGATCATGGGGAATCAAGCATTTCCGCGCCCCCTCGGATGCTATGCTCAAAAAATCGTCGAGGGATCTTTTGAGCGACACTCCAAAGAAGACGTTTGGCAAGTATGAAGCGATCAGCCACCTCGGCTCCGGGGCGATGGGAGTCGTTTGGCGTGCTCAGGATCCGGTCCTGGGTCGAACCGTCGCGATCAAGACCATCTCCGCCTCCCTGGGCTCGGACAACGAGAACAAGGAACGCTTCTTGCGGGAGGCCCGCGCCGCCGCCCAGCTGAACCATCCGAACATCATCACGGTGTTCGACTTCGGCCAGGCGGACAACGAGCTTTACATGGCCATGGAGCTCCTCGAGGGCAAAGACCTCAAGGAACTCATCACCCAGGGGCAGCTCACCTTCGAACAGAAGCTCGACATCATGGAGCAGGTGGCGGACGGCCTCGCCTACGCCCACGGACGCGATGTCATCCACCGCGATCTCAAGCCCGGAAACATCCATGTCCAGCCCAATGGGCAGGTCAAGATTCTCGACTTCGGTCTCGCCCGCCTCGGAAGCTCCGATCTCACCAAGACGGGTGTGGTCATGGGCACGCCCAACTACATGTCGCCGGAGCAGGTTATGGGCGAGCGTGTGGACGCCCGTTCCGACGTGTTTTCCGCGGGCGCGGTGTTCTACGAACTGCTGACGAACCGGAAGCCCTTCGACGCCGAGTCCGTTCACGCGACCTTGTACCAGGTGGTGCACCGCGACGCGCCGCCGCCTCGCCAGTGGGATCCCCGACTTCCCGACGCCATCGTGACGATCATCGAGATCGCCATGAACAAGAGCGTCGACGGACGCTACAAGAACGCGGGCGCGCTACGCGACGCCATCCGCGCTTTCCGCTACGGCGAAGACCCCGACGTGGTCGAGTACGACGAATCCGCGGCCGAGGGGCCGGCCCTCGAGGCCGCATCCTCCGATGCCACCGCGATTGCGCCCGCCGCCTCCTCTCCGGCCACGAGCACCACCGGCACTCAGAAGGCCGCACCCTTCCGGAGCTACGGACGGACCGGCTCCGTTCCGCCTTCGGCCGGAGTGTCGTCGGCGCCCTACACCACCGGCCGGGTCACGCGTCCCGGGTCCCGTCCCCCAGGCCGCCAGGGCGGGAGTGACCCACGTTCCTCCTCGGCCTCGATTCCCCCGCCGCCGCCCAGCGGAACAAACCCCCTCCTCATCGTCGGGGTTCTGGCTCTTGTGGTCGTGGTTGGGCTCGTCGGTTACGGAATCATCAGCCGCCAGGGCGGAAACAACGCGGCCCAGTCCAGCATCGACGCTTTGACCGCGAGCCTCGTCGAGACCCAGCTGGATCTCGCCCGCCGGGTTCTCGACGACAAGGATTACAAGGGTGCGATCTCTCGCGCCACCGGCATCCTCAAGCTGGATCCCAAGAACCCTGAAGCCCTCGCCATCCGCGAGCAGGCCCAAAGCGCCACTCGCGAAATCGAAACTTCGGTGGCCTCGGCCCGCGAGGCGGTGACTCGGGGCGACTCGGCCCAGGCTTCGACCGCGCTCGAACGGGTCATGGCTCTCGACCCCAAGAACCCCGTGGTGGCTGAACTCTCGAGTCAGTTGAATGCCAACTTCTCGAGGCGCGCCACCGAGGCGCGTACGGAAATGGAGAAGGCCAAGGAACTCGCCAACGCCAAGGAAGGCGCGGCCCAGGACCCGGCCTACACCGAGGCCGAGAAGTTTGTAACCACCGCCGCCCAGAATCTGAAGGACCGGCAGTTCACCGCCGCCACCCAGACGTTTCTCCAGGCCCGTGACGCCTACGACCGCGCTCGCCGCGCCATCGAGGCCAAGGAGAAAGACGCGGCCAAGGCGGCGGCCAAGGCGTCGGCGACTCCGGTGGTCACCGCGGCCACCACCGCCGCGACGCCGTTTCCGATCGCGACCCCCCTGCCGACCGTGAACCTCCGCCCGCTTCCCACCGCCACTCTGGCGCCCCCCATCCCCGCGCCGACCTTCGCGCCCGCGCAGACGCCGCCGCCCGCGCCCACGGTGGCCGCCCCCTCGCCCGAGGCCCGGGAATTCATCACCGGCCGCACCCGGGTGGCTCCGGCCCCAGACGCGAAGAAGGTCGGCGGAGGAGTCTTCGACGCCGTCCTCGTCGAGTTCTCCGGTCGATTCGAGTTCGAAGTGTCGCCGAGTCCGTTAATTCCCGGAGCGCCCTTCCGGGTGAGGGTCTTCCTGAAGAACGACGGGAAGAACGACGCGCGTCTCGAGAGCCTCACCGCCAGAATCGGGCGTAACGGTGACGTCTCCACTCCGGCCGTGCGCCTGAGCGAAGACAATGTGAAGGTGGGTCAGCGTCCTCTCGTGACCGAGATCGCAGGCACCTGGGTGGCCGGCACCAACACCTGGGTCATGGATGTCGAAGCCATGTCGAAGAAGGGCGAGCGCTTCCGTTCCAGTCTCACCATGAAGCAGCCCTAGCGGGCGATGAGCCTCACGACCCGGCTGCGCAATGCGTTTATCGGCGGCCTCGTCGTTCTGGTCCCGATCGTCATTACGATCAAAGCCCTGTGGTGGCTCTTCTCGTATCTTGACGGGCTTGCTCATCCACTCTCGAACCTGCTGCTCGGCCGGGATGTCCAGGGCCTCGGGTTCCTGATCACCATCGCCACCGTCCTCCTCGCCGGACTCCTCTTCTCCGCCGGGCCGCTCAAGCGCCTGCTGGATGGCGCCGATGCCGTGCTGGACGTGGTTCCGCTGGTCGGATCGGTGTATGGGACGACGAAGAAGGTGCTGTCGGGCTTTGGCGGTCCTCAGTCGCGCGACGCGTTTCAACGCTTCGTGTTCGCAAGGCTGCCCGGACGCACCACTCCAGGATTCGTCACCGGTTCGTTCAAGCTGACCCTGCGCGACGGGGTGACCCACGAGGTCCTCACCGTGTACGTGCCGACGAATCACCTCTATGTGGGCGACGTCGTGATCCTCCCCGTCGAGGATGTGGTCGAGACCGACCTTTCGGTTGAAGATGGCGTGAGCCTCCTGTTGTCCGCGGGGGCTTCGGTCCCCCTGAACATCAAGGAGCGATGAAGGAGAAGACATGAACTCGAGACGCACCGCCCTGATCCTCGCCCTGGCGATGGCACCGATCTGGTCACCGGCCCATGTTCGCGCCCAGGCCCCGGCCGGCCCCTCCCTGGATCCGAAGCTGTTCGCCGGTCTCAAGTACCGCATGGTCGGTCCCTCGCGAGGAGGCCGGGTTACCGCGGTGACGGGACATCGCACTCAGCCGGGAACGTTCTATCTCGGCTCCTCGGGCGGCGGTGTGTTCAAGACCACCGACTACGGCGTCACCTGGAAGCCCGTCACCGACGGCTTCCTCGACACCGGATCAATCGGCGCCATCGAGGTGGCTGAGTCGAATCCTGATGTGGTCTACGTGGGCACGGGCAGCGACGGCATCCGCAGCAACGTGATTCTCGGGAAGGGTGTCTACCGCTCGAACGACGCGGGAAAGTCCTGGATGTCCATCGGCCTTCGGGACGTGGGCCAGATCAGCGACGTCCGCGTTCATCCCTCGAATCCCGAGGTCGTGTTCGTGGGCGCGCAGGGCCTCGCCTGGACCGCGAATCCCGAACGGGGCGTCTATCGCTCCACCGACGGCGGCCGGTCCTGGAAGAAGGTCCTCTACGTCAACGACACTCTGGGCGCCTCCGCGGTGGTCATGAATCCTGCGAATCCGAACGAGCTCTACGCCTCACTCTGGCTCGGCCAGCGCAAGCCCTGGACGATCGTGAGCGGCAGCGAGGCGAAAGGCGGCGCCGGCATCTACAAGACGACCGACGGCGGGGAGACGTGGACGAAGCTTGGCGCGGGGCTGCCCGCGGGTCTGATCGGCAAGATCGACCTCGACATCTCTCCCGCGAATCCGAAACGCGTTTATGCGCTCATCGAGGCGCCGGGGGACGAACGGGCCCTTTATCGGACCGATGATGCGGGGGCTACGTGGTCCCGTCAGTCCAACGAGCCGGGGTTGCTGCGCCGGCCGTTCTACTACACGAACGTCCACGCCCATCCGAAGGACCCAGATACCGTCTTCGTCAACAACGAGGGCTTCTTCAAGTCCACCGACGGGGGCAAGACTTTCAAGACCGGTACCACCCCCCATGGCGACAACCACTCGATGTGGATCAATCCCGACAACCCCGACATCATGATCCAGTCGAATGACGGCGGCGCCAACGTCACCATGAACGGAGGGCTCACCTGGTCGACCCAGATGAACCAGCCCACCGCCGAGATCTACGCGATCGAAACCGACGAACAATTCCCTTACCGCCTCTATGGCGCGCAGCAGGACACGGGCTGGCCCATCATCCTTCCGAGCCTCCCTCCCTTCGCCCACAATTACGACGACGCGCTCATGATGCAGGTCCCGGGCCCCGGCTGCGAGACCGGCCCGGTGAAGCCCAAACCCGGGGCGCCCCACATCGTCTACGGGGTCTGCAAAGGCGAGTTCTACCGGATGAATCTGGAGACCGGGCAGGAACAGAGCTATTGGATCTATCCGCAGAACCGCTATGGCCAGGCGGCGAGCGCGATCCGCTATCGCATGCAGCGCATTACCCCGTTCGAAATCTCCCCGCACGACCCGAACGTCATCTATCACGGCTCGCAGTTCCTTCACCGCACCACCGACTCCGGCCACACCTGGGACACTATCTCGCCCGACCTCACCGCACACCCGGAAGGAACCCAGGGAATTTCCGGCGAGCCCATCACCCGGGACATCACCGGCGAAGAGATCTACTCGACGATCTACGCGATCGAGGAGTCGCGGCTCGAGAGGGGGGTCATCTGGGTCGGCACCAACGACGGCCTGGTCCAGGTCACGCGCGACGGCGGAAAGTCCTGGACCAATGTCACCCCCAAGGGCATGCCGCCCATGGGACGCGTTCAGTCGATCGACGACTCGCCCCATCGCAAAGGCTCGGCCCTCGTCTCCTACTACCGGACGCTGCTCGGCGAATTCAAGCCCTACCTCTACAGGACCGATGACTATGGCGCCACCTGGACCCTGCTCACCGACGGAAAGAACGGGATCCCCGGCGATCACCCGGTGCGCGTGGCCCGCGAGGACCCCGGCCGCGAGGGTCTCATCTACGCGGGCACCGAGTTCGGGATGTTCGTCTCCATCAACGGGGGCAAGACCTGGCAGAGCTTCCAGCTGAACCTGCCCTCGACGCCGGTCACCGATCTCAAGGTGTACCGGGGCGACCTCGTGTTGTCGACCATGGGTCGAGGCGTGTGGATCCTCGACAACGTGGTGGCCCTTCATCAGCTCGCCTCCATCGACACGGCCGCGAAGGCGACGCTCCTGGCCCCGCCCGCCGCCTATCGCCTGCGTTACGACGTGATGAACGGTGCGGCGGACCCGCAGTTCATCGAGCCCGGCGCCATCATCGACTACGTTCTGCAGGGCGAGGCGAGCGACGGTCTTCGCCTCGACGTTCTCGATTCGGGGAGCGCCGTCATCCGCTCGTTCGAAGGCGGCCCGGCCCGGACCGCCGAGACCACCCAGGGGATGCGCGCTCCGGAGACGCGCTTTGCCGGAGCGGCGCGCCTCTCCGGCGGAGCCGGCGCGCATCGCTTCATCTGGGATCTTCGCCACAACGGAGTGCCCGGCTTCCGCGGCATGCAGGGGCCCATGGTGGCCCCGGGCGACTACCGGCTCCGTCTTTCCGTGGGAACCTTCTCCGTGGAGCGCCCGCTCAAAGTAGTTTCCGATCCGCGTCTGCTGAAGGACGGAGTCACCGACGCGATGATCGCGGAACAGACGAAGCTGCTCCTCGATATCCGTCAGAGGGTGGTCGAAGCGCGGGGTGTGCTGCAGACCCTCACCGAGGCTCGCGGGAAGGTCCAGGGGGACACCACCCCCGCAGGAGCCGCCAAGCTCAAGGCCCTCGATGCCGCGATCGCGAAGATCCAGACCGCGGGAGGGTTCTATCCGCAGCCCATGCTCATCGATCAGTTCGCCAATGTCGCCCGCATGCTGGGCCAGGCCGATCAGAAGCCGGGCCGCGACGCCTACGAGCGTTACCAGGATCTCGTCAAGGAACTTGAGGCGGTGAAGGCGGAGGCAGCGAAGGTCACGATGTAGCCTGCCTCCTGAGAGGAGGGTGAAATGAAATATCGCGTCTTGGGCCGGTCAGGCCTCAAGGTGTCCGAGATCTGTCTCGGAACGATGACGTTCGGTGAAGACTGGGGCTTTGGCGCTTCGAAGGAGGAGAGTCGAAAGCAGTTCGACGTCTATGCCGCCGCGGGCGGCAACTTCATCGACACCGCCAACGTGTACACCAAGGGGACATCCGAACGCTTCGTGGGCGAGTTCGTGAAGAGCGATCGCGACAAGTTCGTGGTGGCGACCAAGTATTCGATCGCCACCCGCGTCGATGACATCAACGCCTGGGGCAATTCCCGCAAGAACCTCGTGCAGTCCGTGGATGCTTCCTTGAAGCGCCTCGATGTCGATCGGATCGATCTGTACTGGGTTCACGTGGCCGATCCGCTCACGCCCGAAGACGAGCTGATGCGCGGCCTCGACGACGTGGTACGCGCGGGGAAGGTCATCTATCTCGGGGTCTCCGACACCCCGGCCTGGCGGGTGGCGCGAGCCAACACCCTCGCCGAGTTGCGGGGATGGAGCCGCTTTGTCGGCCTGCAGATCGAGTATTCCCTCATCGAGCGCACGCCCGAGCGAGACCTTCTCCCCATGGCCGAAGCGCTCGGCCTCGCGGTGACCCCGTGGGGCCCCATCGGGGGAGGCGTGCTCTCCGGCAAGTATTCCGTGGGATGGGAAACCCCCGACTCGAAGCGGGTGGCCGCGAACCGACATCGCTTCTCCGACCGCAACATGAAGATCGCGGGCGAAGTCTCGGCCATCGCGAAGGAGCTTGGCCGTTCGTCGGCCCAGGTGGCGATCGCCTGGGTCCTCGGGCGCGGCCCCAAGGGCGCCATCCCGATCGTCGGAGCCCGGACGGCGGCACAACTCGAAGACTCCCTCGGCGCCGTCGATACGGTCCTCACTCCCGACATGCTGAGCCGGCTCGATGCCGTTTCGAAGATCGAACTGGGATTCCCCCATGACTTCCTGGCCCGGCCCAGCATGGCCCGAACCCTGCGCGGCGACCTCGGGGACAAGCTCGTCAACTAGCTTCGATCCTCGGGTCTCGGCCCGAAAAGCGACCCGCGCTATAATCCCCGCCCCGTCGCCGAGGACGTCTCTTCAGGTGCGCGGGAAGACGCACCGTTCCTCAGTAGCTCAATGGTAGAGCGTTCGGCTGTTAACCGAAATGTTGTAGGTTCGAATCCTACCTGGGGAGCCAGCGTTTTCCTTTAGTTGGGGGGCGGTGACCGACCCTGCCCCCAAACCCCCGTCGCTGCGGCCGAAGTGAATTCGGCCTTCGCTCTCCTCCGGCGACGAGTTGGATGGCCCCGCCCCCCAGACCCCGATCGGGACCATGGGCGCCTCTCGTGAAGCGGCTCGGGAAGGATCACGCCCTAGCCCTGGCCTTGTGCGAGACCGGGTGGAACGAGGTGCGGATGCTCGCGGCTCGGGTGGACGATCCAGGACGCGAGCTTGTCGCGAACTGAGAAGCCCCGCGGTCAAAGGACGCCTCGCCGCTCAGGCGGCGCGGGGGACCGGGACACGCGGTCAGGGACGTCGACGCTGAGCGTCCGGGCGACTCGTCCGGGCGATGGCGCGGATGCCCGCGATCGAGAACGTCGCGATGTGATCCGCGGCCCTCTCTATGAACTCCGGGGTAGGCGTGAAGACGAAGCCCAGCCGCGCCGCGATCGGATTCTTCAGGTAGGTGAAGGCCTGGGCCTGGACGCTCCCCACGCAGCGGAGCACGCGCGCGTCCCTTGCGTCGCACTTCATGATCTGGGCGACCACGCCGGAGAGATATTGGATGCGCGGCCGCAGGCCCTGCTCGATCAGGGCATCGAGAGCCGGCGTGGGGTCGTCCATCTCCCGGTTGATGATGCGGTGGAACGAGGCGCCGCCCGGGCTCAGGATGCGGGCGAGGAACACTCCGATATAGCGGCGGAGCTGCTCCTCGGGAGAGAGCCCGAGGCCTTCCTTTCGCGCCGCCTCGTTGGTCCCGCGCATGCGGTCGATCGACGACTGCAGCAACTCGCGATACAGGCCGAG
This sequence comes from uncultured Acidobacteriota bacterium, assembly GCA_964646485.1. GTDB lineage: Bacteria > Acidobacteriota > Vicinamibacteria > Fen-336 > JAGNNV01 > JAGNNV01. The sequence goes on along the minus strand of CAZYEA010000007.1, from coordinate 18,022 downwards.
CTTGTCTCCGAAGTGGTAGTTCACGGCCGCCACGTTCGCGTCCGCGGCCCGGCAGATCTCCCGCACCGTCACCTTCTTGAAGCCGCGCTCTCCGAACAGTTGCTCGGCTGCTTTGAGGAGCCGGGCCCGGGTTCTCGAATCGGGAGTCACAGCGTGCGCTTGAACAGCCGGGTGGCGAGGGTCATGGCCGCGGCGGAGAAGAGGGTCAGGAAGAGCAGGTCGAAGCCGATGGCGCCGAATCCGGTGTTCTTGAGGAGCAGGCACTTGAGGGCATGAACCGCGTAGGTGAAAGGATCGGCCACCGCGATCGCCTGCATCCAGGCGGGGAAGCCCTGCTGGGGATACACGGCGCCGCTTGGGAAATAGAGAACGGTGTTGAGCACGCCGAACATGGCGCGGGGAAGCAGGGGATCGGTGACCCGGACCATGAGCAGGAACATCAGGCTGATGAGAGCGAAGGCGGTGACCACCACCACCAGGAACACCCGGAACAGACGGAAGGGATCGAGGGGGTTGGGGATCCCGGCGATGATCGAACCGATGACGATCAGGAACATTCCCGCCACCACCGCCTTGATCGTCCCCGAGATGTTGAAGCCCGCGATCAGCTCGAGCTTGGTGATCGGAGTGACCAGATACCCCTCGTGGAGGCCGCGCGCCTTGTCGTCGATGAAGATGATGCCGCCGCCGATCATGACCATCACGAAGATCGACATCACCACCGAGCCCGGCAGCAGGTACTGGATATAGGGCACGTAGGGGTAGATCTCGACCACGTCGAGGGCCGCGTCCTTGGCCACCCGGGCGGTCAACTTCACGCCCGGGCTGTAGGAGGCGAGGACCGAATTGAGCGTGCTCGAAAGGGTGACGGACACGAAGGTGTCGGTGTTGTCCTCGATCAGCGCCACCCGCGGCGCGTTCTTCGCGAGCACGCGGCGGGAGAAGTCGGGCGGTATGGTGAGCACGCCGTTCACATGACCGTCGCGCAACGCGGTCAGGGCCGCGCCCTGGTCCGCGTACACCGTGGTGTCGATGGTCTGGGCGCCCGAGGCCACCGCCGCCGTCATTTCGCGCAAGCGAACCGCGGGCAAGCCATGGTCCTGGTCGACGATGGCGAGCTTGAGGTGCTTGACGTTGCCCCCGAAGGCGTAGCCGAGAACCACCAGCTGGACGATGGGCATCATCATCGACATGGCGATGAGCATGGGGCTCCGCCTGAAGCGCCGCATCTCCCGTTCGATGATGGCCCAGGTGCGCCCCATCTCACCCTCTCCGGATCATGAAAGGGCTGTCGGTGACCGCCGCCGCCTGGAGCTGGTCGCGCAGATCGCGGCCCGCGTAGTGGACGAAGACATCGTCGAGGGTGGTCCCATGCACGGAGAGAGACCGCACGCCGATATCCGCGCGGGCCGCCGTTTCCATGAGGGCGAGAGTGGTGGCCGGACCGTTGCTGGTGTTGATCCGGAAGATGTGGTCTTCGTTGCTCACCCCCTCGACGCTCGGGAGTCCCCTCAGCCGGTCGGCCCAGCCCGCGGGCACCGTCGAGAAGCTCACCTCCACCGCGTTGTGGCCGGGGATGGAGGCCTTGAGCCGCAGCGGGGAGTCGAGGGCCTTGAGCTCGCCGTGATCCACGATGGCGATGCGGTCGCACAGCTTGTCGGCCTCGTCCATGTAGTGAGTGGTGAGCAGCACGGTGAGATCCCGATGCGCTTTGATCTTGCGCAGCATCTCCCACACCGCCACCCGGGAGACGGGGTCGAGGCCGGTGGTGGGTTCGTCGAGGAAGAAGATCCGCGGCTCGTGGACGAGGCCGCGCGCGATCTCCACCCGCCTCCGCATGCCCCCGGAGAGATTCTTCACCGGGGCCTTGCGCCACTGGGTGAGCTCCACCGCCTCCAGGAGCTCCGGGATCAGCTGGTTTCGCTTCTCCTTCGACACCCCGTAGAGCTTCGCGAAGATGAGGAGGTTCTCCTCCACGCTCAACTCGAGGTCGCTGGTGAGGGCCTGCGGGATGACCCCGATGGTTCGCCTCACGCGGTCGGCATCGGCCCGCACGTCGAACCCGCCGATCAGAGCCGTGCCCGAGGTCGGGGGCAGGAGGGTCGTGAGCATGCGGATGAGCGTCGACTTACCTGCCCCGTTGGGGCCGAGCAGACCGAAGATCTCGCCCTCCTCCACGGTGAAGCTCAGGCCCTTCACCGCGGTGAAGTCGCCGAACTTCTTGACCATGTCCCGGACGTCGATGGCGGGCATGGGGGTCAGCGGACGGGCAGCGACACGTAGGCGGTCATGCCCACGGCCATCCGGCGGTCGCGGTTGTCGACCCGGAGCCTCACCTCGAAGGTCTTGATGTCGCGCTTGGTCCGGCTCACGTCGCGCTGGGTGGCGTAGGCCGCGTCGACGCCCCGATAGAAGACGGTGCCGGGCCGCTCCTCGCCGGAGGGAAAACGGACGGGCAGGGTGTCGCCGATGCGCACGCCTTCGATGTAGGACTCCTCGATGTCGGCACGGACCCACAGATCGTCCGGATTGATCAGGGTCAGAACCGGCTGCCCGGGATTGACGTACTCGCCGGCCCGCGCCGCGCGCACGTCGACCTGCCCGTCGATGGGGGCCTTGAGCTCGGCATAGGCGAGGCGGACGATGGCCTTGGTGCTTTGAGCGGCCGCGGCCGCCTCCAGATGCTGGCTCGCCTGCACCTGGGAGCGCCGCACGATCACCTGCTCGGCGTTGGCGCGGGCCAGGGCCACCGCCTCGCGCTGGGCCTCGACCTGTTTCCTCAGGGCGCCGAGCCGGGCTTGCGCCGCCTCCACCGCGGCCCGGGCCTGATCCGTGTCCTGGGCCGAGGCGATCTGCTGCCGCGCCAGGCTCTGCGTGCGCGCGTAGGTCGCGGCCGCGGCCTCCACATCGGCCTGGCCCGCGAGCACCTGGGCCTCGGTGGCCGCGAGATTCGATTCGGCCTGGGTGGTTTGATGCGACAGCTGACTCTGCTCCAATCGGAGGGCGGCCTCGGACTCCCGCACCTGAGAGGTGAGGCCCTGGGCATTCTGCGCGAAGTAGGCGGTGTCGGCCTTGAGCTCATCCGGGGCGATGGTCGCAAGGAGCTGACCCTTCTTCACCACGTCGCCCTCGTTCACGAGGAGCTCGCCCACGAGCCCGGCGACCTGGGGCGAGACCACCACGTCGTTCGTGGTGACGATTCCGGTGAGAGTGAGGGATCTCTGGCGCAGACTCGAGTAGGCGAGCGCGCCGATGAGCGCGAGAAGGACGAGAGGGATCAGGAGGCGTGAGCGTTTCATGGCCGCAAACGCCTGTATAAAACATTTGTTTCAATTCTGTCAACCCCGCGGCCGCGGTCGACGTACCGTCCCCTCGAGCAGGCCTCAGCGCTCTCGTCGGTACTTCAGCAGAACCGTGCTCGAGGACAACCGCTCGAGCGTTCCCAGCTCGAATCGAGCGTCCAGCCGACCCTCGAACATCCGATGGCCGGTGCCAAAGCCCACGGGCTCGAGGGTGACCCACAGCTCATCCAGGAGGCCGCCCGCACACGCCTCGGTGTAGAGCCTCGACCCTCCCAGAAGCGCGCAGCGGGTTCGGCCGCGGCTCGCGAGCTCGCCCAGGGCCTGGAGCGTATCGACGTTCCGGAACTCGAGATGGTCGGCCCTTGCGTCGGGGGCGAAGCGGTCCGGCGTCGAAGTCAGGATCATCTGCAGCCGCGAGTTCGCGCGGGCCCGAAGAATCGACTCCCGGCCGGCCTCGTAGGTACGTCGTCCCGCCAGGCTGCAGTCGAAAGACGGGAGCACAGCCCGGAAGAACGCCTGGTCGGCAGAGGAAGCGAAGCCGGTGCCGGGCTCCCCGTGTCGGGTGAGGCAGCCATCGAGAGACATCACCACGATCCCCGCTACGAACACCCGGCGCGTCTCCTCGAAGACCCGGGATGCCTATCGCGAAAAAACTTCGAGACACCCCTCGTCATGGCGAGGGATGCTAACGCTAAGCTCCTCTCCGATGGCCCCCCGGAAGCAAGCCTCGACCCCTGGTCTGTTCGGCCCGGATGAGCTCCCGACTCCAGCGCCGGACCTCCCCAAGCCCCCCCGTAAACGCGCTCCGCGGCCGGCCGCCCCGGCCATCGACGATCGCGTGGTCGCTTCCCTCGCGAAGTTGCCGGACCTTGTGGAGCGGCTGGAGGCGCTCATCGCCGACGTTCCCAAGGCCGAGCAGTTCGAGCCCCTGGCCGAACACATCTACTCATTCGCGCAGACGGGACCGCGGCTCATGGAGTCCCTCGAGTCGGTTCGCGACGCGGTGCCGCAGATCGAGACCGCCACCCAGGCGCTGGGCGAGACCGCGACCACGCTGCAGGACACGAACCAGCGCCTCGCCGAGTCCTTGATGCGGCTCCCCGCGGCCGAGGATTACGAACCCCTCTCGGCCCCCCTCGTCGAATTCACCAAGATTTCCCCCGCACTCACGCAGACGCTGCGAGAAGCCGTGGTGTCGTTCTCCGCGGTCTCCCAGGTCACCAAGCGCCTCGAAGGCATCTCGAAATCCCTGAAACACGTCGAGGGTGCGGAGCCCTCGCCCGCTCCGAAGCCGAAAGCCAAACCCGAGCCGCCCGGCCCCCCGCCTCAGGGAAGGGTCGCCGAAGCCTTGGAGACGCTGGCCAACGAGATCGACGCCGCGCTCGAGAAGATTCCCAAGGACCCCGAATACGCGCGGGTGGCCGAACAGCTCCGTGAGCTCGCCACCGTGTCACCCTCGTTGATGGACTGGATGAAGGAGGTAAAGCCTCTTTCCCCGCCGCTCGCGGGCTCCGTGCTGACCCTGAGACGCGTGGCCAACGGCCTTCGCGAGAACGCCTCCATCCTGCGCGGTGAAAAGAATTCATGAAACATCCATTGCCGGTTCCTCTCGCCGTCATCCTCTGGCTCGGCGTTTCGTCCGTGGCGTCCGCGCAGCCTTCGGCAAAGCCCGCGGTCGCTCCGGCGAAGCCCCCCTCCGCCCGCCTCAAGGAGCCCAAGGTCACCCTCCTGCCCAACGGATGGCGGATCTCGCCGGTGGGCCTTCACATCACCGTGGGCGACCTGCCCATGAACATGGTGATGTCGCCCGACGGCGATCACGTGATCATCACCAACAACGGGTACTCGCAGCCCAACCTCGTGGTCTACGACTTCACCAAACAGATCTCGCGCGACAAGGTGATGCTCGAATCCGCCTGGCTGGGGCTCGCCTTCCACCCGGACGGAAGGCGCCTCTACTCCTCGGGCTCGGCGAAGAGCCGGGTGGAGGAATTCGCCTGGGACAAGGGCAATCTCAAGAAGGCCGGAGAGTTCGCCCTCCCAAAGCCCGCGAGCGACAGCTTCGTGGGCGGGCTGGCCGTCTCACCCGACGGCCAACGCCTGTATGCGGTTCACGTGCTGGGTGAGAAGCTCCATGCGATCGACCTCGCCGCGCGCGCGATCATCAAGACCATCGACCTTCCGGCCGAGCCCTACACGGTCCTGGTTTCTCAGGACTCCGCGACCGTGTACCTGTCGTTGTGGGGCGGCTCGAAGGTCCTCGTCTACAACGCGAACGATCTCTCGCTGAAAGGGGAGATCGCGGTGGGCGAGCACCCCAACGCGATGGCCTTCTCGAAAGACGGGTCCCGGCTGTTCGTGGCTTGCGCCAATACCAACGCGGTCTGGAACGTGGATCTGGCCGAAGGAAACGCGACCGAACAGATCAGCATCGCGCCTTTCCCGAACATGCCCCCGGGCGCCACCCCCAACGCCCTCGATCTCTCGCCCGACGGCAAGACCCTGCTCGTGGCGAACGCCGACAACAACACCGTGGCCGTGGTGGAGATCGAAGCCAACGGCAAGGGTGAGGTTGAAGGCTTCATTCCCACCGGCTGGTACCCGACGGGCGTTCGCTATTCGAAGGATGGCTCGAAGATCTTCATCCTGTCCGGAAAGGGCCTGGTCGGAGCGGCAAACCCGCGCGGGGCGCAGGCGGGCATGAATCGTCCGCCCGATGGTCAGTACAGCGGCTCGATGCTGTGGGGCTCCCTCACCACCCTCGAGGCCCCGGATGAAGCGAAGCTCAAGGAGTACACCGCGACCGCGTTGTTCGTGACTCCGGATACCGGCAAGTCCCAGCTTTCACCCGCCAAGGCGCCGCTGCGCTCGGTGGTGCCCCTCCGGGTGGGAGCACCCTCGCCCATCAAGCACGTGTTCTATGTGATCCGCGAGAATCGCACCTACGATCAGGTTCTGGGCGACCTGCCTCAGGGCAACGGTGACCCCTCGCTCACCCTCTTCGGAGAGAACACCACGCCGAACGCCCACGCGCTGGCCCGACAGTTCGTCCTTCTCGACAACTTCTACGTGGATGCCGAGGTGAGCTACGACGGGCACGCCTTCTCCACCGGGGCCTGGGCCACCGACGCGGTCGAGAAGATCTGGCCCATGAACTACGGAAGGCGCGAGGCGCGCTATCTCTCCGAGGGCGGGGGAGAGATGCGGAACGCGTACGGGAATCTCGCCGCGGGCCCTCGCGGCTATCTCTGGGACGCGGCCGCGCGCAAGGGGGTCTCCTATCGGAGTTATGGAGAGTTCTCCATTCCTGGAGCGGAGGTGCGATGGGACGAGGGCGGGATGAAGCCGCCGTACAACGGCTCGGTGCCCGGTCTCAAGGACCACGTACATCCGATGTATCCGCCCTACAACCTGAGCATCCCCGACAATCAGCGCATCGATGTCTGGCTCGAGGAGTTCAAGGAGTTCGAGAAGAACGGCAACCTCCCGCGCCTGAACATCATGAGGCTCGGGAACGACCACACCGCGGGCTCCCGGCCGGGCTCGAGAACGCCCCGGGCCATGATCGCCGAGAACGATCACGCCCTCGGCCGCCTGGTGGAGGCCATTTCGAAGAGCCGCTACTGGAAGGAGACCGCGATCTTCGTGCTGGAGGACGATGCGCAGAACGGCTCCGATCATGTGGACGCCCACCGTTCGCTCGGCTTCATCATCAGCCCGTACACCCAGCGCAAAGGCTTTGTGGACAGCACGCTCTACACCACCTCCGGCTTCCTCCGCACCATGGAGTTGATCCTCGGCCTCGAGCCCTTGTCCCAGTACGACGCCGCCGCGACCCCGGCCTACAACGCCTTCGCCCTCGCTCCGAACGTGGCGCCCTACGCGGCGCTTTCTCCCCGGATCGACGTCACGGAGATGAACGACCCGCGCGCCTGGGGCGCCCAGGCCTCGGCGGAGATGAACCTCGCGGAGGCCGATCGCGCCCCGGACCTGCTGCTCAACGAAATCGTGTGGCGTTCCGTGCGCGGCCCTCACTCCAAGATGCCGCCTCCGGTTCGCGCCGCCTGGCTCAAGCGTGGCCTGGGCGACGAGGATGACGATGAGGACGAAGACGACGAGAAACCCGGGGTCAAGCCCGGGGTCCGCCCGCGCTAAGGGAGACGCCATGATCGCCACCGCACTTCTTTCCCTCACCCTGGGCCTCGCCGCCCCGGGAACTCAGGCGGCTCCCGCATCGTCCCCTCGTCCGACCCTGGCCCTCATCGGCGGGCAGGTGATCGACGGCTACGAGGGCCCGCCCATACACGACGGCGTGGTGCTCATCGCCGGCGACCGCATCGTGGCGGTGGGGCCGCGCTCGGAGGTGGTGGTGCCTCCGGGCACGCCCGTCATCAGCACCGAAGGCATGAGCGTCCTGCCCGGCCTCATGGACATGCACGTCCACCTCATGATCAACGGTCACGCCGATTACGAGCACTGGGATCTCACTTACATGAAGCGGTTCCGTGACGAGATCATGCCCGCTTCGGCGAAGCAGCTGCTGATGGCCGGCGTCACCACCGTACGCGACCTGGGCGCGCCTCTGGAGGACATTCTCGAGGTGAAGAAGCGGATCGAGAAGGGCGTCATCCCGGGACCGCGACTATTCGTCTCCGGCCCCTTCATTCAGCACGCGCCCTATTTCGAATACGAGAAGTTCGTGCGCTGGGGCGTGAATGGGCCCGAGGACGCGAAGGCCAAGGTCCAGAAGATCATCGACGCGGGCGTCGACTTCGTGAAGCTGATCGACCAGGACCAGATGACGGATGCCGAGGTGAGGGCGGTGGTCGAAACCGCGCACGCCGCGGGCAAATCCGTGATCGCCCACGCCCATCGCGAGGACGAGATCCGCATCGGCCTCAGGCACAATGTCGACGGATTCGAGCACACCGGTCTCGCCACCGAGCCTGAGTATCCCGCCGACATCATCGAGGGCCTCAAGAAACGGAACCAGACCCTGTACTGGTGCCCGACCGTGTCCCCCCTCAATCTCGCCAACTACACCGCGCAGGTGTTCCCGGAACGGCTCGACGATCCGGCCTGGCAGGAGGGTCTGCCCAGGGATGTGGTCAAGGACATCCGGGACTCCCTGAAGGACATCACGCATCTCGACTACTTCACCCTCACCTTCCGGCGCATTCCCACTCTTCAGCGCAAGTTCCAGCAGCTTCGCGACACCGGGGTCACCCTGATGGTGGGGACGGACAGCGGCATTCCCGCGAACTTCCACTCCGACTCCACCTGGCGTGAACTCGAGACCTGGGTGAAGTTCGGGATGACCCCGATGCAGGCGATCGGCGGAGCCACGCGGTGGCCGGCGCGCTTCCTGAAGCAGGAGACGAACCTTGGAACCCTGGCGAAGGGCCGCCTCGCCGACGTCATCGCGGTGCGGGGCGACGTGCTCTCGAACGTGGCCCTGCTGCAGAACGTGCAACTCGTGGTCAAGGGCGGCGTCCGGGTGAAGTGATCGGGGCCTTCGCCGCCGTTCTGGGCCTCCTCGCGTTCGTCGACCCGCGTCTGCGGGGCCTGATCTGGGGCGCCGTCGCCCTCGCCCTGCTCTGCCTGATCCGCGATCGACGGGCTGTTTTCCTCCCCCTTCTGGCGTTGCTGCTGGCCGTGCCCTTCTTCGCGGGCTTTTCGATCGGCGCGGATTCCATGAACTACTTCGCCTACGCCTCTTCGCTGCTCGCGGATCACGATCTGGATTTCGCCAACCAGTGGGCCCGGCTCGGGTTCGAAGCCTCCCCGCCCACTCCCCAAGGCCTCGCGCCCAACGTGATGTCCGCCGGCCCGGGACTCATTTGGAGTCCGGCGGTGGCCCTGACTCATGCCTGGCTCGTTCTCACTCACGGGCCGGTCGATGACCTTCGACTGGCCCCGCCCTACTATGCGGCGGCGGCGGCGACGACGCTGGCCGTCCTGCTTGCGAGCCTGATGATGCTTCTTCGTTCCCTCGCCGTGACCTTCGCTCGCACAGAGGCGTGGCTCGCGGTGGCCTGCGTGGCTCTGGCCTCTCCCATCCTGTATTACGCGGTGGCTCAGCCGCTCATGTCGCACGCTCTGACCTTCGCCTTTTCCGCGGCGTGCCTTGCCCTGACCCTGCGCGCGGAAAGTGCCGGCACCACGGCCGGCTGGGCCGCGGCGGGGACGAGCCTTGGCCTTGCGACATTGTGCCGGACCCAGGCCGCCCCGCTGGGCCTCCTGGTCCTCGCCGGACTCTTTCGCGCCCGGGCCGGAGGCAGGGCCCTCGCCATCGTCGCGGTGTGCGCTTTCGCCTGTTTCCTGCCCCAGATGATCGCCTGGCGGATTCTGTACGGCTCCTTCGTGACCATTCCCCAGGGCGAGGGCTTCATCGATTGGACGGGCGCGCACGCGATCGATGTGCTGTTCTCCGCGGATCGCGGTTTGTTCAACTGGCACCCCCTTCTCTTCGTGGGTCTAGCGGGCCTCGTCTTCGGCATGAGGCGCCGCCCCGCCTACGCTGTGGCCGCGCTCGCCATCTTTGCTTTCACCGCCTTTCTCAACGGCAGCGTTCGCGACTGGAACGCTTCGGCGGCCTTCGGGGGCCGGCGCTTCGATTTCGTCCTGCCCCTCCTCGCCCTGGGCCTGGCCTCTTTCCTCTCCGGCATTCGTCCCTTGCTCGCGCGCCGCCCGTTCCTCCTGCCTGCCCTCGTTCTCGTTCTCGCGGTCGCGTGGAATATCTCGCTCGTCGACCTGCTTCGCGGCCGACCCGCATCGGCGCTGCCGCTCGACGATCTGGCCGGCCGGCAGGTCGGGCAGGCTCGCCGCGCCATTGACGCGTCGTTTGGCCGACTCGGCCCCCGGGCGCGCGACTTCATCTACCGGGTCTTCGTCGGCCTCTTCACCTATCAGAACTACCGACCCGGCGGGGACTTCGAGGTGGCGACCCTGGAGCCCCGCTTTCTTCGGAGCGGATGGTCCGAGCCCCAATGGTGGGACGACGGCTCCGCCTTCCGTTATCTGCTCTTCCCCGAGGCCTGCCTTGTCATTCCCCTCGACCGCCCCTTCGATCTGCGCGGCTTCGTCCTCGCTCGCTCGCCGGCAAGGATCACGGACCAGCGACTGACTCTCCGCTTGAACGGCCGCGCCCTGGCCGAGGCCGCCCTTCCCGCCGCGTGGACGGAGATTCCCTTTCATGCGCCCGAACGCTTCTGGCGGCGCGGCGAGAACGAATTCTGCCTGCTGGCCGCGAAGAAACGGCGGGGCGACGAAGGAGACGATCTCGCGTTCGCCGCCGCGGTGGTGAAGGTTCAGCTTCCCTGAACCGTCTCAGTTGCGGCGTCTGCCCCGCCGTCGAACCCGACGCTCGTTGCGGCCCTCGACGATCGCGGTGAGGAGGGCGGCGCGCGGATCGACCACTCCGAAGCCCTGCTGCTCCGGCCTCAGTTCGTCCACCCGGCGTGCGGTGCGGGTCAGGATCGACTTGATCTCGAGCGGTTTCAGCCAGGGGTTCGCCTCCAGCATCTGCGCGGCGATCGAGGCCACGATGGGGGCGGCGAAACTCGTGCCGTCGACGTGTTTGTACGATTCCGAGATCACGTTCTGATCGTGATACTTCATGGACGCGAGCTGGCGAATCAGCTGGGGAGCGAGTTGCGAGGCGTTGTCGAGGGCCTCGTCGATGCCCTGGTGGTCGGAGAGCACGGCGGCGAGGCCCCCGTCCTCGGTCTGCAGAAGCAGGGACAAAAGGCCAGCCTGCTGCGCCGTGACCGTCCCCGGCAGGAGGGGGGCGGCGAGCCAGATGCTCGGGGCCACGAGCTCGGGCTTCTGGAGGCCGTCGATGGTGGGGCCGTAGCTCGACTGATAGGGGGTGACCCCGAAGCGGCTCAGCCGGTTCCGGTCATTGAAGCCGCCCACCGAAAGCGCCGAGGGAGAGGCGGCGGGAGGAATGACCGCGTGCTTCTCAGTGTGGCCCGCGTTGCCCACCGCCGCGCACACGAGGATGCCCACGCGGGTGGCCGCCTCGACCCCTTCACAAATCGGATCGTCGAGATAGCTCGCCTCATAGTCGCCGCCCACACTCACATTGACGATGCGGATGCCGTGCTTCTCGCGATTCTTGAGGATCCAGTCGAAGCCGCGGCGGATGTCGTGGTGGTAGACGCGTTTCGCGGTGCCGCACTGCACGAGGACGAGGTCGGCCTCCGAGGCGATGCCTCGATACAGCCCGTTCGAGAGGGCGCCGTTGCCGCAGGCCACCACCGAGGTCATGAGTCCGTGCCAGCCCGCGTTCCTCGGATCGTCGAGGTCGGAACGGCGTGCGTGGACCCGAGTCACATCGACGTATTCACGAATGCGATCGTGCGGTGTCACCAGGTCGGGATGCGCGTAGAAGCCGGCATCGAGAAAGGCGATGGTGACGCCCCGTCCGCGGAAGTGCGGAGACGCGCCGAGCCGCAGCCCGGTGGGCAGGATGGGCGAGCTCGATCCGTCCGCCATGCCGGCGGCGCGGAAATAGGCAAGCGCCCGGCGGAATCGACGCGCACACGCCGCGCAGCAGCCGGTGTGCTCCTCGAGCCAGGGGAGGTTGATTCTCACCAGAGCCTCGATTTCCGGGGGAGGGTCGATGGTGGCGCGCGCGGCCAGGCAGATGGAACACAGCTTGCTCATGCGCCAGCGGAGTCTACGGGCGTTTCGAGATCACCCGCGCTAGGATGCGAAGCATGCGACTCGAAGGTCGGGCGGAAAGCACGAACGTCGAGGACCGTCGCGGGCACAGGATGCGCGGCGGCCCGGCTGGGATCGGTTGCGGGGGGCTGCTCCTGGTGCTGGCGGTGTCCTACTTCACCGGCCAGGATCCCGCCTCGATCCTCCAGCTTCTGGGGGCGGTGCAGCAGCAGGCGCCTCAGGAGGCGGCGCCCGCCCCTGGAGCGCCCAAGGATCAGCTCGGAACCTTTGCCGCGGTGGTTCTCAAAGACACCGAGGACACCTGGGCCTCGATCTTCGCGGACTCGAACCAGGAATACGAGAAGCCGCCGCTCGTGCTCTTCACCGAGGCGGTGCAGTCCGGATGCGGGACCGCGTCCTCGGGCATGGGCCCTTTCTATTGCCCTGCGGACCACAAGGTCTACCTCGATCCTTCATTCTTCAACCAGCTGTCCCGGCGGTTCGGCGCGCCCGGGGACTTCGCCCAGGCCTACGTCATCGCCCACGAGGTCGGTCATCACGTTCAGAATCTCATGGGCGTCTCCGAGAAGGTGACCGCGATGCAGCAGCGCGGCGGCGAGGCCCAGGCGAACGCCCTCTCGGTCCGGCTCGAGCTTCAGGCCGACTGCTTTGCCGGAGTGTGGGGAAACCACGCGAACCGCGATCGAAGGATCATCGAGCCCGGCGATTTCGAAGAGGGCATGCGCGCCGCCGCCTCGATCGGGGATGACGCCATCCAGCAGATGAGTGAGGGCTCGGTCCATCCCGAATCATGGACGCATGGCTCGGGAGAGCAGCGCCAGTTCTGGCTGCGCCGCGGGCTTCAAACCGGCGACTGGTCGCGTTGCGATACCTTCAAGGAAGCACGCCCCTAGCGTCTTTGGGGCGTCAGGCCAGCGCGGCCCAGGCTTCCTCCGCGGTGAAGGTGTAGCGCAGGCCGCAGAAATCGCAATCCACCTCGATGGTTCGGCGGTCGGCGAGGAGCCCGGAGACCTCGTCCCTTCCGAGGATCCGCAACACCCCGCCCACGCGTTCCTTGGAGCAACGGCACACGAAGGCCACGGTCCTCGGGGGCAGCAGGCGCACCTCCTCCTGGTGGAAGAGTCGGAAGAGAAGGTCCTCTTCGCCGAGGCTCAAGAGTTCCTCGCGGGTGAGAGTGGCGGCCAGGGTGTGGATCCGATTCCACGCGTCAGGGTCGATGTCTTCTTCCGTCCTTCCTCCTTCGCGCGGCACCTTCTGCAGCAGAATCCCCGCGCAGACCGAGGCATCCGCGGCGAGAGCGAAGTGGGAAGGAATCTGCTCGGACCGCGCCATGTAGGTGTCCAAGGCCTCGGCCAGGGACGCGCCCTCCGTGGGCACGAGACTCTGATAGGAGTCGTAGTCGCCGCCTGGATCGATAGTGAGGGCGAAGGTGGCGCCCTCGGTGAGCTGTGCCAGCGAAGCGGCGCCGAGCTCCCGAGCGGAGGGCTCGAACCGCGCCATGGCCCGCACCGATAGATCGGCCCGGCACTCGGCCAAAACCAGGGAGACGGGCTTTCCGCCCTGAATCTGAAGGCTCAGCCGGCCGTCGTCCTGCAGCGTCTTGAGGGTGGAGGTGAAGAGCGCGGCGGCGGCCAGGCACTCGCCCAGGAGCGTGCGCACGCCTTCGGGGTATTCCCTCCGCGCCAGAATGGACCGCCACGGTTCACCGAGCCGCACGTACTCGCCGCGAACCGCTCCCCTGGCGATGACGAAGCGCCGGGTGGCGTTGAGGGTGTCGGGGGGCATGGGGTTTTGGGCCCTCTTTGCGGAGGGCCGCGGCCTAGTCGAGGTCGACGCGCTCGACGTGCTTCGGCACGTAGGTCTTGAACCCGCGCTCGTTGGAGATTCGCACTCCCAGGGTGAGGGCCGCGTCTTCCTCACCGTGGGTGATGAATACGGTCTTCGGCGGCGCCTTCACCGCGGACAGCCAGCGCATCAGCTCGCCCGCGTCGGCGTGGCCCGAAAGGCCCTTGAGGTCGGTGACCTCGGCCAGGACCGGTATCTCCGTCTTGTGAATACGCACGGTCGAGGCCTTTTCGATGAGCCGCCGGCCGAGTGTGCCCTCACCCTGATAGCCGGTGATGAGAAGGGTGTTCTCCGCGTGGGGCAGGCGAACCCGGCAATGGTGGAGGATGCGGCCGCCCGAGAGCATGCCGGAAGACGAGATGATGACCGCGGGACCCTTCAGCTTGTTGAGCGCCTCGGATTCCTGGCGCGTCTTCGCGAGGCGCACCCACCGGCTGTTGAGCACACTCTCGCCCCCCACAAGGGTGAGCGCGTCCTTGAGGGCCTCACCGTGACGCGCGTAGATGCGGGTGGCGTCCACGGCCATGGGCGAGTCGATGTAGATCGGGAACGGCCGCAGCTTCTGCTCGTGGACGATGCGGTCCATCAGCCAGATCATCTGCTGAGCCCGGCCCACCGCGAAGGCGGGAATGAGGAGCACGCCGTTCCGGGCGAAGGTGCGGGCCAGGACGGTCTGGAGTTGTTCCTGGACCGAGGTCACCGGATGGGACCGGTTTCCGTAAGTGCTTTCGACGACCACGTAGTCCGCGTCTGGGCAAGGGTCTGGATCCTTGGCGAGGACGGCGTTGTACCTCCCGACATCACCGGAGAAGAGGATTCGCCTGGTGGCTCCGGTTCCATCGTCCACGGTCATGTCGATCGAACCCGCGCCCAGAAGGTGTCCGGCCTCCCGGAAGGTGAAGGAGATCCCGGGGGCGGCTTGGTGAGCCTTGCCCAGAGGGATGGGCACGAACAACCTCAGGGCGCGCTCCACGTCCTTGTCGTCGAAGAGAGGAAGGGCGGGGGTGTGGGAGGTGAGGCCTTTGCGGTTGAGGTACTCCGCGTCTTCCATCTGGAGGTGAGCGGCATCCTTGAGCAGGACCTCGGCGAGCTCCACCGTGGGCGGCGTGCAGAAGATCGGCCCTTTGAATCCGTTCGCGACCAGCCGTGGAATCCGGCCGATGTGGTCCATGTGGGTGTGAGTGAGGACCACTGCTTCCACGTGCGGGGCCGGGAACTCAGGGTCCACCCAGTTGCGCTGCCGGATTTCCTTCCGTCCCTGGAACATGCCGAAGTCCACCATCACCTGAGACCGACCGGAGTCGACGAGATACGCCGACCCGGTGACCGTGCGGGCGGCGCCTAGGAAGGTGATGGAAATGGGCATCGGGTTCTTCGCCTCTCTGGTTATCCGGGATGGGACGGCCTCCCCCTTGGGGTCGGGTCAGAATAGCCGTTGTCGCGCGAAACCCGTTCCGTCTGATATGGTCCCGCCCGTTGTGAATCTCACCGCCATCATCGCGCGCCGCTATTACCGCCCGGGAGGGTCCCGGGCCTAGAGCATCCTTCCTCGCTCCGGTCCGCACCGGCCCGCTCTTCGAAGAGAGCGGGCCTTTTGTTTTCGTAGCGCTTGATTTCGTAACGCAATCCAAAAGGAAAAGAAGAATGGACAGCACACTCGTCGCAGCACCGGCCGTGACTCTCCCCGAGGGGCATCCCGGAGAGGGCGACACCGTCTACATCGATCGGCGGAACGCCCTCTCGCGCCTCGTCGCTTCCGTCGATGAACTCGGGTCCTCCCTTCCCTCCGTGCAGTACACCGAATCGGAGACCCTGGTGTGGCGCGCGGTTCTGGAGAGTCTGGCGGGCCTCCACGAGGCTCACGCGGCTTCGACCTATCGCGCGGGCTTCCGGAGGCTTGGCCTCTCGACCTCGCGTCCGCCCGCACCCGGCTCCCTGGCCCTGCGTTTGCGCGAGGAGACGGGGTTCGGCCTGGTCCTCACCGATGGCCTGCTGGACGCGCGCATCTTCCTGAAGCACCTCGGAAAGCGCCGCCAGCCCTGCACCGTGTACCTGCGCCACGGGTCGCGCCCCGACTACACGCCGGAGCCGGACCTCGTCCACGAAGCCGTAGGCCATGCGCCGATGCTGACCGATCCCTTCGCCGCGCGACTCAACGAGCTCATCGGCCAGGCCGCGGCGCGGGCGTCCGAGAGACAGCTCCGGGCCTTGCTGCGCCTGTACTGGTTCACCCTGGAGTTCGGCCTGGTGGAGGAGCGAAGCGGGCTCCGTGCCTACGGCGCCGGCCTCCTCTCTTCATTCGGCGAGTTGCCCCACGCTTTCACCGAAGCCGTCGACCGCCGCCCGTTCAACCTCGGGGAAGTGATCGAACAGGACTACCACCACGACCGGATGCAGGAGGTTCTCTTCGTCGCACCGAGCCTGGGTGAGGTGCTCGGCGAGGTTCAGGTCTGGCTTCGGTCTCGTGAGTACGAGGGGCTCTGCTGAGGCCGGCCCTCGAATCCGGGCGGGTGTGACTCAGGCGCTACGAGGCTTCGCGCGCCCATCCGCCCGCGGAGACGAAA
>CAZYEA010000007.1:0-1613 GCA_964646485.1 uncultured Acidobacteriota bacterium | reverse complement strand
TCGGGTACCTGCTCTCCAGCGTGCAGTACGACACCTTCGGCACGTACAGCGACAACCCCCGAAGGCCCTACTTCGCCGACGCGGAGGCGGAGAAGGCCTCGATCGACTTCCGGCTCGCTCTCAACCGCATCGAAGCGGAGATCCGCAAACGCAACGACTCCCGCCCGCTGCCCTACGAGAACCAACTGCCCTCGATGATCCCGAACAGCATCTCCATCTGAGCCGGCGCGCTCCTAGGCGCTGCCGCTCTCCACCCGCAGCAGCTTCCCGCGGCGCTTCACGATGTTCTTGTAGTCCCACTGGATCTTCCGCGCCTTGGTGAGCCACCGCCTCAGCACCGTCGGCTTGATCTCTGCGACGTCCGTGTAGAAGCAGGACGCGTCCTTGAACTTGGCTCCGAGAACGTCGAGCCCCGGCTCATCGAAGTCGGCGCCGCTCCAGAACATGAGCCGGATCCCCGCCTTCTGCCGGCTGTAGCCGACGATGGGGTTTCCTTCGAGGAACCAGACCGGGTGAGCGTGCCACACCTTCGCCTCGGCCCCGCGCAGACCGCCCGTGATCTCGGCTGCGAGCCGGTCGCAGATCGCCTGGTCGGCTTCGGACAGTCTCGCGTGGTACTTCTGAATATCCGGCGTCATGAAAAACTCCCTCCAGATCCGGCGCGGCCCTCGCCCCTAGCTGAGCATCTTCCTCAGAACGGTCTGCAGGATGCCGCCATTCTTGTAGTAGTTGATCTCCACCGCGGTGTCGAGGCGACAGGTCGCCTCGAAGGTGAAGCTCGAGCCGTCCGCCCGCTTCGCGGTCACGGTCAACGACTGCCTGGGGGTGAGACTCTTCTCGTCGAGACCGCCGATCGAGATCGACTCGGAGCCCTTGAGGCCGAGGCTCTCCGCGTTCTGGCCGTTCTTGAAGACGATGGGGAGCACTCCCATGCCCACGAGGTTCGACCGGTGGATGCGTTCGAAGCTCTCCGCGATGACCGCGCGCACGCCGAGGAGCAACGTGCCCTTGGCCGCCCAGTCGCGCGAGGAGCCCGAGCCGTACTCCTTGCCGGCGAGAATGACGAGAGGCGTGCCCGCTTCCTTGTACTTCATGGCCGCGTCGTAGATGGGCATCCGCTCCCCGCCCGGCTGGTAGATGGTCACGCCACCCTCGACTCCGGGCACCATCAGGTTCTTGAGCCGGATGTTCGCGAAGGTGCCGCGCACCATCACCCGGTCGTTGCCGCGCCGCGCGCCGTAGGAATTGAAGTCCTTCTTCTCGACCCCGAGGGCCTTGAGGAAGTCGCCCGCGGGGGATGCGGCCGCGATGTCGCCCGCGGGTGAAATGTGGTCGGTGGTGATCGAGTCCGAGAAGATCGCGAGCACGCGCGCGCCGTCGATCCCCTTGAGCGGCGCCGGCTGCATCGAGAGCCCCTGGAAGAACGGCGGCTCCTGGATGTAGGTCGAGGGCTCCTTGAAATCGAAGAGAGCGCCTTCCGCCACGGAGATCGCGTTCCAGTCGGGGTTGCCGCCGAAGACATCGGCGTATCTCTTCGTTAACAGCTCGCCCGTCACCGAGGCCTCGGCGTCCGCCACTTCCTTCATGGTGGGCCAGATGTCCTTGAGCATCAC
>CAZYEA010000006.1:43792-45932 GCA_964646485.1 uncultured Acidobacteriota bacterium | reverse complement strand
TTGCTGACGCCATCCTCGAAGGCCGCACCGGAGTCATGACCGCCTTGATCGAGGGCTGCTACGCCCTGGTGCCGATTCCGGATCCTGCCCTCGGACCCCGCATGGTCGACGTGGCCACGCTCTACAACCGCGATCGTTATCGGCCGAACTACGCGCGGAAGATCGGGCTCCCGGTGTTTCTCACCCGGGCCTGAGCCTTCCGCGCCCGGCTCCTCCCCTGACCAGCTCGGATCTTCCATGCCACCTGTCCCCGAGAAAGATCGCATCCCCGTCGACCTGAGGCGCACCACTCTGATCGTGCGCGACATCGATCGTTCGATCGCGTTCTATGGCGAGGCGTTGGGCCTCACAACCGTCTACGACGAAAAGCTCCTCGCCGCCGAATCCGCGGGCCGGCCGAACGACCTGCGGCTCGTCCTGATGCGCGCCAACGACACCTTCATCGGCGCGATCGGCCTCATCCAGTATTTCGGCAAGCCCGACCCGGGTCCGGTCCGCTACTCGAAGCCCGAGGTCGGAAGCGTGATCCTCGTGTTCAACGTGCTGGACCTCGACGAGCGTTTCCCCAGGGTCAGCAGGGTGCCCGGGGTGAGAATTGAAGCCGAGCCGAAGCTGATCGAATATCCCGCGCCCGGCGGCCGCAAGATTTCGGTCAGGGTGTCGACCCTGTGGGATCCCGACGGCTATTACGTCGAACTCAACCAGATCCTCGGTACGCCCGCCGGCGCCTGAGGGGCGGCCCCGGTTTAACGCCGGGTCACCACCACTTCGGCGTATTCGCTCGGAACCACGAGCGAGCTCTCGCCCGCGCGATTCATGCGCTTCAGCAGGTCGACGAGGTCGCGGTCGAGGGCCCGCGCGGCGTCTTCGGGCAGGGCGGCGAAGGCCTTGTGCACCGGCCCGTACCAGGTGCGGAACACGCTGATGAAGTGGGCGGGCGAGCGATAGCGGAACGTGAAGGTCCGGGAGGTTACCTCCACCCGTCTCGCGGTGTCCTTGAAGAGAGACCGGAGGTGCGACTCCACTCCCCACATCGCGGGCGGGGCAACGCCCGCGGGTGGCGGCACGTGACGTCCGAGAGTCTTGAACATCTGGCCGACGAAACCGTCGGGCGTCCAGTTCGCCATGCCGATCCGGCCTCCGGGCCGGCACACCCGCGCCATCTCGTCCGCCGACTTCTGGTGGTCGGGGGCGAACATCACCCCGAAGGTGGAGAGCACCGCGTCGAAGGCGCCGTCTTCGAAGGGCAGGTCCTCGACGTCGGCAATCTGGAACTTCACATCGAACCGCTCGGCCCGCGCGCGTTCGGCGCCGCGATCGAGCAGGCCGGGCACGTAATCGGTGGAGGTCACGAGACAGCCGCGGCGCGCGGCCGCGAGGGTGGCGTTTCCGTTTCCCGCGGCCACGTCGAGAACCTCTTCGTCATGGCGCAGGTCGCAAGACTCCGCGAGCGATTCGCCCACGATCTGAAGGGTGGTGCCGATGACGGCGTAGTCGCCGGAGGCCCATGCACTCTGCTGACGGGTCTTGAGGGCGGAGAGATCGGTCAATGCGTTCACTTGAGTTCCTTGTCGTTGAGTTGGTGATCGAGGGAGACGAGCCGGACCTGAACCTGTCCCGGTCGAGGGTGGCTACGGAACCGGAGACGGATGTGTTCTGTCCGCGCGTCCCTCGGGCGTGACCGATCGTCCGAATCTCCCCGCCCCCGGCCTGCACTTTGCCCGGCGTCCGAGAAGGCTGCCCGAGCGTCTCGCCCAGAGGTCAGTCCGTGCGGGCCGCCCGCGAGCCCCTCTCTGCGGTCTTGATGATCCAGGCGAGGACCGCGGCGGCGGCGACGTCGTAGGCGCCGCAGAATCCCGGCCAGTACTCCGGCACCCCGGGGTTGTCCACGATGTGGGCGTGGAAGAAGTCCATTACGCCATGTCCGGCGAGGCCGGCCACGACGAGCCATTCGTTTCCTCTGAATCCTTTGACCGCGGCGGCGGCGAAGGCGGTCGCCACCACCCCTTCGACCACGAGAGCGCGGGACGAGCCGCCCATCACCGCGAACAGGACGTAGTACGAGGCGACGACGATGAGGACGGTCGGGTAGAAGGCCCGGTCGCGGTAGTGGACGCTCATCGAGCTCGTATACACGCCG